>NZ_JAVQNT010000032.1:0-143086 GCF_031799075.1 Acinetobacter sp. V91_7 | reverse complement strand
CGGTCACGCAGCAGAACTATGTTTTTACTACCAAAATTACTGATGAAAATGCAGACACTACCCCAGCGGGGGTTTATCAAGATACGGTAACGGTACAAGTCGAATTTTGATTCATTGGTTGTTTAGCGAAAGATTAAAAACTCGGTAGCGGGTTTTTAATCGCATCTAATTTAGGTAAAAAATTATTATTGAGTTAAATTATTTTTATCTGGCAGAGCAAATATGACTAATTTTGAAAAGGATATTGAAGGTTGTTATTTGGGGGTAATTCCCATAAATATTTTAAAAGGACGATTAAACTTTAGAGATATTAGCGATTATCTATTCGCAAAAGAACTACTAAAAATCGCAGAAAAATCAAAAAATAGCGATGCTGTACATGTTGCATTTCTTATATTTGATGAATATGAACTACAAGAAGATGATTTCAGCCTATTGGATATCTTTTTTTCAGATTGGCATGATGCTCATGAAGATATTGTTTTTACAGTTAGTAGAATTAGAAATTGTAAGCTAGTGGAGTTTTTTAAAAATGCTATTAATTTTGTTCCAAGTTATATGATGGAAGATGACTTAAGGGTACTTGCTCGGAAAGCATTTTTTGGCTTAGGTACAAATATAAAGTGTCCTAGGTCTTTGGAATATTTAGACCGGTATATTAACTCATCAGATACTATATTAAAAAAATTTGCTGAAGAGCAGCTTGTAATATTTTATAAAAATAATAGATTTTGATTGTCTAATTAAATGAAAAACAATAATTATTTAACCAATTTCTAGCCAATATCACATTGACACTCTAAATCCTGCCGATTATCCTTTGCCTGCTGACCTACATTGTCAGCCGGCTTTGACAGGCTGATTTAGACTGCATCAGAATTATTCCTTCTGAGGAATAGTTTTGTGTGTAAGCTCCTCGTCTCCTCCCGTTGCGGTAGGACGGGAGAGGGACACCCTCGGGTGTGCTGGCGTCTAACCAGTCTGTCAACCTTCTCTCGTTCTGCCACCATAATTATTTGACAGTAATTCGGTAGAACTTCTTTAGACATGAGGAGTCCTCTATGCATACTATTTCTTCTTATTTTTTGGCCTTTGCCAAGCTCTCTCTATCCATACCGCTTAACTGGTCTTTAAAACGGTTTAAACATTTATAGGTTTAGCCTTTAGATCGTTACGACTAAAAAATCATATCAACAATAAAGCTTGAGATAGGTTAGCGCATCCTTTTTGTGCAGCTTTCGCATGCCTGTTTTTAGTACTCATTTTAAGAGTGAAGGCCTTTCTATCTCTTTTATATACAACAAAAAATTATTTTTGAGCAGAATATTTATGCCAAATTTAGAAAATTCATTTAGAGCATTAAGAGTGCTCCACGCGGCAAGAGACCTATTTAACCAACATGGTTTTCATAATGTAGGTGTCGACCGAATTATTGCTGAAGCCAGAATTTCCAAATCCACTTTTTATAATGATTTTCACTCTAAAGAAAAGCTCATCGAGATGAGCCTAACTTTTCAAAAAGATGCATTAAAAGACGAGGTGTTTTCAATTATCCATTCATATCGTGAACTCATGTTGTTCGATAAGCTCAAGAAAATTTTCTATTTACATGCAGATTTAGAGGGCTTTTACCATTTGCCATTTAAAGCAATTTTTGAAATTGAAAAGCTTTATCCAACTGCCTATAAGGTTGTAATTGACTATCGAAATTGGCTAATTAATGAAATTTATAAACTACTTTTAACGTTAAAAGTTACGGCTTCAATTGAAGATGCGCACCTGTTTTTATTTGTGATTGATGGCGCTATGGTTCAGTTTTTAGGGGAAAATCAGGTAGATGACCGAGATAGATTACTAAATTATTTTTTAACTATGGTGTCTTAGGTCTAGCTCATTAAAAGTGAGGCTACTAGAGCCTCACTTTATATAGGTGCTTATTTTCCTTTCTTGGTTTTTAAATACTCTGCATAAGCTTCATCCGCAAAGCGTCTTAAAGAGTCACCAATAGCAGCATATTGATATTCATTTAGGTTAGCTAATGATGCACGGGCAGAAGGGTGCTGGACACCGAAGCCAGAGCCCGGTAATAAAACCACACCTGTTTCATCAGCTACTCTAAATAAAAGTTCGGTCGGATTTTTATTTTTCATTACCCAGTCCGCAAACTCATCTCCATAGAGAGTACGTGAGGTATTTTCAAGGTTGACTAGTGTGTAGTAGTCAACGGCATTTGGATCGGTTGGAACATCGACGCCAAGTTGTCGATAAAGTGCTGCATCACGTTCACGTACAACAGACTTGACCGCTTTTTTATAGCTTTGGCGTGAGTCCATCAGATTAAACAATGCAAATAAAACCATTTGAACTTGCTGTGGTGTAGACAGACCAGCAGTATGGTTTAAAGCAACATTACGGCTATCTGCAACTAAGCGATCAATAAATTTAATGCTTGCAGGGTCAGTCGTTAAAGATGAATAGCGCTCTTCAAGTTCTTTCTTCTCTTTTTTCGATAAATTCGCAATTTGTTTATCAAGCACATTGTTATTTGAAAGTGCAATGACACCAAGTCGCCAACCGGTAGCACCGAAGTATTTAGAGAATGAGTAAACCAAAATTGTGTTATCTGGACAGATTGCGAAAAGCGATTTGAAGTTATCGGCAAAAGTACCGTAAACGTCATCTGTTAAAATAATCAGATCAGGACGTTTTTTAACGATATCTTCCAAAATCGCAAGCCCTTCATCACTCATTTTTACAGATGGCGGATTACTTGGATTCACTAAAAAGAATGCTTTAATCGATGGATCTTCTAACTTTCTAAGTTCCGATTCTGGATATTGCCAACCGAGTTTAGGGTCGGCCTCAATTAATACTTCTTCAAGTTGATAATCATTGAGTTTTGGAATTTCCAGATATGGCGTAAAAATTGGGCTACCAATTGCAATACGGTCACCGTTTTTAATAATTTTATTTTCTTTTAATGAGTTAAAGATATAGGCCATTGCTGCTGTTCCGCCTTCAACCGCAAACAAGTCTAAATCTTTTTTCTGCATGCCTTGTACGCCCATTTCTCGTAAGACGTACTCTTTAATAATCGTTTCACTCACTCTGAGCATACGGTCTGGTACTGGATAGTTACACCCTAAAATGCCTTCAACCATTTCAAGTAGGAAAAGATCTGGGTCTAAGCCTAACTGATCTCGCACATAAGACACGGCTTTGCCTAAAAAGACGACACCGGGTTTGTCACGGTTTTCCAAAATAAAATTATCAAATCGTGACTGGAGTCCAACGGGGCGAGGGAAGCCACCTAGACCTTCTGGCATGTAAGAAAATGAAAACTCAGATTCAGTCGCCGAAAACAAACCCAATTGAAAGAATGCTCTACGAGGAACGGTTGCGAGAAAGTTTGGATTACCTCGCCCAGCATTTAACATCATTCTGTCAGTTCTGCTTTGAGCTAATTCTATTAAATTATCTTTTAGTTCAAATGGGCTAAGTTTTGCATATTTAGAATAATCGACTTTCCCCATGGGACGTCTCCTTAATTATAGTGAGATGAATAAAATTTCTAATTCAATGTATAAAATCAGGCCAAGCCTATGATGAGTGGTCCGAGTAAGGTCAAGAACACATTTGCCAAGGCATAGGTGATTGCAAAAGGAACAGTCGGAATTGAGTTTCCTGCTTTGTCTAAGATTGCCCCAAATGCAGGGTTTGCACTGCGTGAACCAGATAGTGCACCTGCCATAACTGCAACGTTGTTATAACGCAGAACATAACGTGCAAAGAGCATAGAAAGTAGGAGAGGAACCAGTGTTACGACAACTCCAATCATAAAGAGTGAAAGGCCACTTTCTTTAATGGTTTGAATGGCTTGTAAACCTGATTGTAATCCGACGGCAGCAACGAATCCTGCCAGACCTAAATCTTTAAGAAGCTGTGAAGCCGCTAGAGGCATATTGCCATGTACCTGATTTCTGCTTCGTATCCAGCCAAAGAGAAGACCTGATAGTAAAGCTCCGCCACCCGCACCAAGCGTTAATGGCACATCACCTAAACGAATCACGAAAAGACCAATCACTAAACCGACCACAAGGCCTGCACCATGAAAAATCCAGTCCGTTTTTAAGCTTTCAGGTAAGGCTTTACCAGCCTCTTTCACTAAACGTTCGAGATCGCTTTTTGTACCGTATACAGTGACCACATCACCTTGTCTTAAAAGAGTATCATCGCTTAACGGTTGTGATTCATCGTTATGTTTAATCGCAAGTACATAAATACCGTGCTTCAAATACGCAGGCGTATTCGCCTTAATGTCTCCTAAGGTACGGTTGATGTATTTGGAATTTCTTAGGATGACATCGCTGGTATCCATAATCATTTCCATACCTTGCGATGACTGTAATTCGGTCCCGATTTGCTCGGCAACTGAAACCACATTGGCACGGCGCCCAACCAGTAATACGACATCATCAGTTTGTAAGGTTAGTTCGGGTGCAACATCAATAAACTGATCTTTACGTTTTAACCGTTCAATCGTAATACTCGGCTGTTTTGCTTCAATTTCCGCAATCGTGTGTCCATCGGCTTGTTTGACTTTATAAATACGGCCAACAATTTCCGGCATTGCAAGTTCCTGACCCGGTGCTAGCTCGAAAGCACCTTTGAGTCGTTCACTTTGAGCTTTTAAAGCATCGTCGTGAATTTCTTTACCCATAAATTTAGGCAAGATATTCACACAAACAATGATCGCTCCCAATGAACCAAAAATGTAGGTCACTGCATAGCCAATCGCGACATTTGCCTGAAGCCTCTGAATTTCAGCCAGTGGTAGATCGAGCCTAGAAATTGCATCTCCAGCAGTACCAATAATGGCAGATTGAGTCATGCCGCCAGCAGCGAGACCCGCAGCCAAGCCTTTATCGAGGTGAAAAATTTTAGCCATCACTAAGACGGTGACTAAACCACAAACCGCCATGAATACTGCTAAAAGAATTTCTTTTATGGACTGTGGCCCCAGTGATTTAAAAAACTGAGGGCCACTTTCAAAGCCTACCGCGTAAATGAAGAGGGCAAATAAAATTGCTTTAACGCCGTTATCAACAGGTACGCCAATAAGGCTTAAAACAACTGCGACGAGTAAGGAGCCTGCGACTCCGCCAAACTGAAATTTTCCAAATTGAAACTGTCCAATCCAGAAGCCTATTGCGAGTGATAAGAACAATAATATTTCGGGGCTGTGCTTTAAGACACTTTGTAACCATTCAATCATTTTGATCTCACTTTTATTATTAAATCTATCTTTAATATATAAATTTATTTATTTTTCATTTTTTAAAATACTATATGGAAATTACTTAAGCAAACCTTCAAGACTGGTGCTTTTTTTAAATTTAATTATAAAAATAATGTGCTTAAATTGCTTGAGATCCCATGTATATCAGTAATTCTGAGTGATTAAATCAACTTTTGTTTTTTAATATAAAGTAAAATTTTATTACAATAATATAAAGAATGTCTTGTAATGAATAATGTTGATATTTTATTAATTTATTGATATTGAGCAATTTATTATTTTTTTGAATATAATTTTTATGATTGAGTCAAATTGAAAATTAATTTACTTAAAATAATTTTTTTGTTAAGCATGTCTCATAATTGTGGCGGTGTTCTAATTATTAACTATTTCTTTATAATGTTTTTTTATTTTAAATAAAATGTGAAAAGATATTTTTGTCTTTGTGAATATTTAAGTTAATTAAACATTCTCTTTGTTATTAATATTATTAAAATTTTACATATAATGTGATAACCCTAAAAAATAAATAGTTAGGGTTATTTTATTTTGAAATTACGCTGTTGGAGCTATTGTTTTCAAATAAAGATCAGCGCGCTGTGCATGACCAAAACACCAATCTTCTGCACTATTTTGCACAATTACAAACATGACATCTTGTTCTGGGACATCAAAATTCTGTTTAAGCTGGGCTGTAACATGCAGCATTAAATCTGATTTTTGTTGCGCCGTTCGGGGCTTGCCTGAGGTGATATAAAGCAAGATGAACTTTTCAGTACGTGCAGTTTTAACCCAATAATCAGGGTCCACAAAAACCTGTCCTTGCGGTATTTGTTCAAAAATATGAAAACAATCATTTTAGGTGTATCGAAATAGTTTTCCATACAAGTTTGCACAACTTTAGATATTTGCGCTTTTTCTAAATCGGTATATGGATAGCTGGTTGTAAAACGAATCATGGGCATGACCATATCTCCTCTGGCATATGTTCAAGTGCTGAAATGGCGGTGGGCAGTCCTGCATAAAAAGCAAGATGGGTAGTAACCTCAATAATTTGTTCCTTAGAGATCCCTTGGCTTAGGGCATTTTTGATATGCCATTCGAGCTGTGAATAGCGGCCCTGTAAAATAAGCGCCGAGATTGTAATGAAACAGCGTGTTTGAGTATCAAGGATTGGTCTTTGCCAGATATCTGCAAACAAATAATCTTTGCCGAGCTCATAAAGTTTGGGAGCGACAGTTTCTAGATTATTGATATCAATTTTTCTAAACATCTTAAAACTCTGCGTTGGGGGATGTTGTAGCGACTATGGCAGTTTGTTATATTTTAAAAAATCAAAACTTTTTGAACCTATAGTTCAGTTTTTATGAATGATTATGCCAAAGTACCCACGAACCTTGATTTAGATGCCTTACGGGCATTTGTAAAAGGTATAGAGCTAGGCAGTTTTTATTTGGCTGCTCAAAACTTATGTCGTTCTCCGGCTGCGATTAGTGCTCAATTAAAAAAATTAGAGCAGCAGACTGGCTGCCAATTATTAAGAAAAAACGGAAGATTGTTAGAGTTAACACCGAGCGGTGAATTATTATTTAGTCATGCAAAAAGTGTGTTGGCAATGAATGATAGGGTACTTTTACAACTTCATCAGACTCAAGCGACAGGGGTTATTCGCTTTGGGTTACAAGAAGATTTTGCTGAAGGCACGCTCCAACAATTAATTGCTCAGTTCATGTTGCAATATCCTAAAGTGCAGTTTCAAATTCAGGTCGATCGAAATCTTAATTTATTAGAAAAAGTACAAAAACAAGAGCTGGATTTGGCACTCATCTGGCAACAAGATGAAGCCCGTGAAAATTTTTATGAATTGCAGAATGTAGAAACAGAGTGGTTATTTTGTTCACATCCACACATCCACACATCCAGCAGATTATTGAAACTGGAACTTCGATTCCATTAGTTGTTTTACAGCAGCCTTGTATTCTAAGACAAATGGCAATTCAGGCGCTTGAAGAGAAGGGCTTGGAGTGGCACATTGCCTATGAGTGCAATTCTGTTCAAGCTTTGTGGCCTGCGGTACGTGCAGGCATTGGAATCAGTTTAAGATCATTATTTCAAATACCTTCAGATATCAAGATTTTAAAAAGTGCTGAATTGCCCCAACTTAGATCTTTATCGTTTGGGCTTTATTCCAGTTCAAAATTAGAATCTGGTTATATTGTTCAGCAATTTCAAAAATATATTGAACAGCATCTTCAATAATTTATCTGTCTAAAAAGTTGAATTTAATGAGATAGTCTTTGGTTTAATTTGTATTTTCATTTAACTTGGTAGCAAAGAGATTCTCTATAAATTATTTTGGGTAGCAGTAAAATAATCAAAATTTTCATTTTTCTTCTATCTTTCTTAACTTGAATGTTGATATACCAATGCTATAAGTTAAATTTTTGGAATGATATTTGCGTGTTAGGAGTCATTGTTTTTAGGTAAAACAAGCTCGTTGAAGAATGTAATCAAACTATAAATTTCAGAGTATCACTATGAAGCTTAAAGAATTAGCAGGTTGTGAGGAGTGCGATACAGTCTATCGTAGAGCTCCGCTTGCTTATGGAAAAAGAGCTTATTGTGTTTGCTGTGGCGCAGAACTCTATCGGCATACCAAACCTTTTTCAACGTTGTTAGCTTTGATTTTAACTGCCTTAATTGTATTTATTCTTGCCAATAGCTTTCCCATCGTAAAAATTGAATTACAAGGAAATACTTCCGAGACTACTTTACTGGGGGCAGTCTGGGTGATGTTTCACTTTGATCGGGCATTCGTTGGTGTACTTATTTTAATTACCACTTTTATTGTGCCGCTTTCCTATCTTTTATTGCTTAGCTATGTGCTTGGTACAGTGAGTATCTTGAAAAAGAGGCCAACGTTTTTGGTGATGGCCTTACGCACACTTTTCTTTATGAGAGTGTGGGGAATGGTTGAGGTGTTCTTAATCGGAATTTTGGTCACGCTTGTGAAGTTAATGGGAATGGTATTGGTGATTCCCGAGATTGCTTTATGGGCATTTGCGATCTTAAGTGTATTGTTGGTCTATATTACTTCCATAAAGGTAAGTGATATATGGAACGAAATTGATAGGTCACTGCCATGAAAACAATAAAAAACGCGACCTCAGAAAAAACTGTAAATACTGGTGTGAACTTAACTCAATATCCACGGGCTAAAGATCTCTCATTAATTGTGTGTCATTGCTGTGGTGTCGTAAATTCTTCTCAAAATCAAAAAAAACGACGAGATAAAAGCCATCAAGTTTTACGTTGTATTCGGTGTAATAGCGTGCTGCATTCACGTAAACCAGCGAGTTTAAATCGAACCTTTGCTTTAGTAGTTGCTGCGACAATCCTCTATATTCCAGCCAATGTACTTCCCATGACGGTGACTGACTCACTTTTGGGTAGTCAACAAGATACGATCATGAGTGGGGTAATTTACTTCTGGCAAAGTGGAGACTATCTGGTTTCAGTCGTTATTTTCATGGCCAGTATTTTTATTCCCATGTTGAAGCTGCTGATTTTGTATTTTTTATTATTTGCTGTATATCTACAGAAATCGGCAGGTTGGAAATTTTTACCCGAGCAATGCGTTAAATTATATCGAATTGTCGAGTTTATTGGACGCTGGTCAATGATTGATGTCTTTGTCGTAGCACTTTTAACAGCCCTCATTCAGATTCAATCGCTTGCTACGATTTTAGCAGGGCCGGGTTCGATTGCTTTTGGCGCAGTTGTGGTGTTAACCATGTTCGCATCACTTAGTTTTGACCCACGTATTATTTGGGATAATTTTTATGCATCTCAAAATACAAACAAACCGTCTTCTGTTACTTCTGAAAAACAACGATTATTCAGGCAGAACATCCGCCGTTGAATAATGATTCTATTAATCCCAGTCAATAAAAGAACAATGAGTATGTCTGAAAATGAAATAACCACTGGTAACTCAGATCATCGCAATGCAGATGTTGAACTGGATAGCATGAATGATTTACCAGAGCCCCAAGAAAAGAAGAGTCGGTGGAAGCCTTTATTAATTTGGCTTATTCCATTGATCGCGCTTTTAATCGCGCTCTCATTAGCTGTAAAAGCGCTATTGTCTCATGGCCCTACAATTGATGTGTCTTTTAGAACGGCTGAAGGGTTAGTCGCTGGTAAAACAACAGTTCGCTATAAACAGGTGGATATTGGTGTGGTACGGCAGATTGATCTTTCAGATGATCGTTCACACGTTATTGCCAGAATTGATTTGCGCAAAGGTGCGAGTAACTTTGCAGCAAAAGATTCACGATTTTGGGTCGTGCGACCACGTATTGGGACGAGTGGGGTTTCAGGAATAGACACCTTATTGTCAGGTTCATATATTGAAGTGGATGGCGGAAAATCAGAAGAGGATAAGTTTGAATTTACTGGTTTAGAAGTACCACCAGTCATATCTTCAGATGTTCCCGGAAAAGTATTTTTCTTAAATGCAGATGATCTTGGTTCGTTAGATATAGGTTCTCCGATTTATTATCGTCGAATTAATGTGGGGCAAATTACAGCCTATAAATTGTCTGATGACGGTAAAAATGTTGAACTACAAACGTTTATCCGTGCACCGTATGACAAGTTTGTAACCACCGATGCACGTTTTTGGCAGGCAAGTGGGATTGATGTGACCTTAAATGCTTCGGGCTTTAATTTAGATACTCAATCGCTGGCAAGTATTGTCGCAGGGGGGATTGCTTTTGGAATCCCTGAAAGCTCGCATGCTACGATGGCAGCGAATCAGAGTCGTTTTAATCTTTGGGACTCAAAAGGTGATGCATTAAAAGAACCTGATGGTCAACCACGCGGTGTGATTATGTACTTTGATCATTCATTGCGTGGGCTTACGGTCGGTGCACCAATTGATTTCATGGGTATTGAAATTGGTAATGTTAAATCAATAAATGCCGAGTTTTATGACCACTATAAACAGATTCGTATGCGTGTTGAGGCAGTCATCTATCCTTCACGAGTTGAAAATGGTCAAGCACTTAACCCGAACAGTGAAATTTTTAAAGATTTTATTGAACACGGATGGCGTGCTCAAATGCGAACAGGCAATCTTCTCACGGGTCAAAACTATATTGCTCTAGACAAGTTCCCTAAAGCCAAACCAGCCACATTACAGATTCTAGGTGATAACCGTGTGGTGATTCCAACTACACCAACCGAACTGAGTGGTTTACAAGCACAAGTTTCTCAGATTGCAGACAAGTTAACGAAATTCCCGTTAGTTGAAATTGGGCAAGATGTGCGTAAAACGCTTAACAATATGAACACAGCGATTGAGTCTACCGACAAGCTGGTTAAACAGTTAGACGGTAAAGTTGCACCTGGTTTACAAGCAACCTTAGACGATGTTCGTAAAACTGTAAGGTCATCTGAGTCTATTTTGTCGAGCGATGCGCCGTTGCAACAAGACGTACGTAAAGCATTGCAGCAAATGACACGTGCCGCTGCCTCTTTACAGTTAATGTCAGACTATATTGAACAACACCCTGAATCAATTATTCGTGGTAAGACACCAGAGACCGATGATGAAAAATAAAAACCATCTATCTTTTCAACATCCTAACGCAGCCAAATGGCTGCTTGGGAGTGGCTTGTTTTTAACGTCAGTTGCCATGACAGCATGTTCAAGTTCACCAACGCCAAACTACTATACGCTTACACCCAAAGTCACTCTGGTCACCAGCTCAACTGTGCAGGTGATTGAAGTGTTGCCAGTCGGGATTCCAGACCGATTAGACCGTGCGCCTTTGGTGCTACAAGACAGTAGTGGTAAGTCTACGGTGCTAAACAATGAGCGTTGGACATCAACCATGGGTACGCAATTACGCGATACCTTGTCGGCGGGTTTACAACAAAAGCTAGGGGCAATTGACAGTTATAGCAGTGGGCTTGCTGGAAACAATCAACCGTTATATCGAGTTTCTACAGACTTTTCTCATTTTGATATTGTAGATCACAGCAATATTAATATTGCTGTGTCTTGGGTTGTAAAGCGTCAAATACCGCCTACTCAATTAGAGTCAGCTAATGCAAAAGTAATCACTAATAGAGGAGCTCAGCTCAACTGTAGAATTGCTTTTAAACAGCCGATTGATCAAAAAGCTAAAAAAATGGAAGCAATTGTGAGTGCGTCAAGTGAGGCGATGACTCAAATTATTAATACGGTTTCTTCTTCAATCGTGGCGCTGGATTCAAACAAAAAATCGGTGATTAGCAATGGGGTTTGTTCGTAGTTAACGACTTATCTTTATTGTTTTTTGTTCTATGTTTAATTTAAAGCTCCTTATGGTTAAGGAGCTTTTTTGTATTTCTATTTTTTATCTAAAAAATTTAAAGTTCTTTTTTAAAAAAGATAACATTCATATTTAAATAGTTAGACGAATTCATTTTTATAAAACCTAATTTATTTAATAGGTTGTGGGCGGGAAAATTATTTTCTTCTGAGAAAGCGATAACGTGCTTAAACTTTCGATTTTTCATGTCTTCTAGTAACTTAAGTGAAGCTTCAACAACATAGCCTTTATTCCGTTCACTTTTAATAAGTCTAAAACCTAGTTCAGCTTCCGTTTGATCATTAACGTCACATGTTTCAAAACCACAATAACCAATAATTTTATGAGTTTGTTTTGAGATGATAGCCATTTTGCCAAAATTGTACTTTTTATAATGTTCTAAAATTTCTAAAAATCGACGAGTTGCAGCTTCAGTAGACAAGGAACCGTAAGGCGAAAAGGCCATAAAATCTTTGTTTTGAAACATCTCGATCATGATAGATAAGTCTTTATCAACGAATGGTTTTAAAATTAAGCGATCTGTCTCTAACATAGTGTTCTTATTAAATGGTTTGAAAAAATTATAGCTTATAAGATGAATAATAATTTAATAAAGAAAGCAATTTTATTCTAGCTGCGCTTTACTCATAAGAGATATAGATAAGTTGTGAATAAATAGAAGGGTTAAATAATGAAAACAATTGGTTTATTAGGCGGAATGAGTTGGGAGTCCACAGCGCTTTATTATCAACAAATTAATAAAATGGTTCACGGTAAATTAGGAAAATTACATTCTGCTAAAGTGATTATTAATAGTGTTGATTTTGAAGAAATCGCAGCCTTGCAAGCGAAAGGTTTGTGGCAAGAAGCGGGTGCATATTTAGCTGAGCAAGCACTAAATTTAGAAAAAGCAGGGGCAGATTGTATTTTGGTGTGTACGAACACCATGCATAAAATTGCACCGCAAATTGAAGATGCTATTACGGTCCCTTTTATACACATTGCCGATGCGACAGCAAAAGAAATTGTGAGTCAACACATTGGTAAAGTCGCATTGTTGGGAACAGCTTTTACAATGGAGCAAGATTTTTATAAAGCTCGATTACAAGATCATGGAATTGACGTGATTATTCCAACTGAAGCCGACCGAAAGATAGTACATCGTATTATTTATGAAGAACTTTGCTTAGGTGTAATAAACTCAGATTCAAAGCAAAAGTATATTGCTATTGTAGAGGCGCTCATAGCTGAAGGGGCAGAAGGAATTATCTTGGGTTGTACTGAAATTTGTATGTTGATTGGTGAGCTTAAATTCTCGGTTCCTTTATTTGATACGACTACCATTCATGCAAAAGAGGCGGTGAGTTTTACTTTAGAATAAAAAAATATGTAATAGAAGATAAATTTTATAAATGAAATTTTAGAATGGAGGATAACTTTTGAAATTTAGATCAAAAATTGATTGGTGGATTTTATTAATATTTATTGTTACTACTGCCATCATCGTTATGAAAATTTATGAAGCAAATCATAATTATTCTTTAGCTTCAAATTTTCCGCATCTCATTATTTATAGTTTAATTATTTTTGTCATTTGGCTTCCAGTTTTTAACACTTATTACGTAGTAGAAAACGACACATTAATTATTAAGAGCTTGGTATTCCGATGGAAAATTAATATTGATGATATTACCCAAATAGAGCCTACTCATAATCCACTTTCATCTCCAGCGCTCTCATTAGATCGACTCAAAATTTATTATATGAAGAATGGAGAAATTACTTCAGTGATGATTTCACCAAAAGATAAAGAACGTTTTTTTCAAGCCATAAACAAAAGACTCCATTAAAGTTGCTTGTTTAATTGCAAACATAAATTACGCTATTTCCATGACGACAAAAAATAAATGGAGATAAACCATGCTTACACGTTTTTTACTGCCAATTTTCGGCACTACGGTTTTAATTACATTAGCAGGATGTGCTTCATCCTCTCAATCTCCTATTACCGAGAGCTATGGCCCTGAACCAAAATTGCCTGAGCCTAAATCAAGTTTATTTCCGACAGTTAATATAGCACCAGCAGAAGGCTGGCCGAGTGGTGTTATGCCAACACCAGCAGAAGGTCTGAAGGTAAAAGCATTTGCAAAAGGGCTTGAACACCCGCGTTGGCTTTATGTGTTACCCAATGGTGATGTATTGGTTGCTGAAACAGATGCCCCTCCTAAACCAGAAGACGGTAAAGGGATTAAGGGTAAAATTATGACTTTCGTGATGAGACGTGCAGGATCATCTCATCCGAGTGCCAACCGTATTAGTTTGCTTCGAGACACTAATGGAGACGGAATTGCTGATCAAAAAACGGTATTCCTTCAAAACTTGAATTCCCCATTTGGTATGGCACTAGTAGGTAATAATTTATATATCGCCAATACGGATGCACTGGTGCGTTTTCCTTATCAAGACGGTGAAACTCAAATTACAGCCAGTGGAACCAAAGTGTTGGACTTACCGGGTGGTCCTTTAAATCACCACTGGACCAAAAATGTGATTGCTAACCCAGCTGGAACCAAGCTGTACATTACTGTTGGTTCTAACAGTAATGTTGCTGAAAATGGTATGGATAAAGAAAAAGGTCGCGCACAAATTATGGAGTTTGATATTGCAAGTGGTCAGTCACGTCCATTTGCAACGGGACTACGTAATCCGAATGGTATGGCTTGGCAACCTCAAAGCGGCAAACTTTGGACGGTTGTTAATGAGCGTGATGAAATTGGCAGTGATTTAGTACCTGACTATATGACTTCGGTTCAAGACGGTGCTTTTTATGGCTGGCCTTATAGTTACTATGGTCAACATGTAGATGTACGAGTAAAACCACAAAATCCTGAACTGGTCGCACGTGCAATTAAACCTGACTATGCACTAGGTAATCACACAGCCTCTTTAGGTCTTGCATTCTATGCAGCTGAACTCATGCCACAATTTAGAGGAGGGGCATTGATCGGTCAGCATGGTTCTTGGAACCGTAAACCTCATAGTGGTTATAAAGTCATTTTTGTACCATTTAGAAGTGGTCAACCCTCTGGTCCACCGCAAGATATCTTGACAGGATTCCTCAGTGATAAAGGAAAAGCTTATGGGCGCCCTGTAGGTGTGGCAATTGATTTCTCGGGTGCTGTGTTAGTTGCAGATGACGTAGGCAATACGATTTGGCGCGTTTCACCAGTTGCTGAGACGACTTATGAAGTTCCAATGAAACGTGCTATTGGAACCCCGCCAGGCACACCATAAAGTGTATTAACGATCATTTATTAGCATGGACGGTCTTTAAGCTTTATAGAGGCTCGTCCAACTGGCTATTATTTAATTTTTAAATAATTGAACGAAAAAAATACTAATTGGACTTTATAAGCCAACTTCTCAAGAATGAATATGTGAAAACAACAATGATGTTTAAGGATAAAACACATGAATACACATATTCGAATTGCCGTGGTTGGTGGCGGTATTGCTGGTCTAGCTTTAGCAAGTAATTTAAGTAAACACGCTCATTTAGATGTCCAAATGTTTGAATCCGCACCTCAGTTTTCTGAAATTGGGGCTGGTATTTCTTTTGGAGCAAATGCAGTCAAAGCGATTGAACTGCTAGGTTTAGCCAACGAATATCACGCAATTGCAGACAAGGTATCTGCACCATTTCAAGATGTTTGGTTTCAATGGCGCAATGGTTATACCGATGAATATTTATCTGCATCGGTAGCGGCAGGTGTAGGGCAGTCCTCTGTTCATCGTGCAGACTTTCTAGATGCCATTATTCCTCACATGCCATCACAAAATGTCCACTTTTCTAAACGACTTGAGTCTATTGAAGAACAAGAAGATCAAGTCATTTTACTTTTCAATGATGGCAGTCGGCACGAATGTGATTATTTGATTGGGGCTGATGGTATTCGCTCTGTTGCTCGCCAATATGTTTTAGCTACTCATCATTTACCACCTGTTCATCCACGCTTTTCAGGAACTTGGGCATATCGTGGCATCATTTCACATGCTTCATTTAAAGAAGCTTTGCAGCAAATGCAAGGTGATACAGACCTAGCTGATATTCCACAAATGTTATTGGGCAAAGATAAGCATATTTTGACGTTCCCAATTCGTAAGGGTGAGCAAATCAATATTGTTGCCTTTTGCTCAAATCGTGAAGATACGGTACTACCAGCCGATACACCGTGGACTAAACCTGTCGATAAAGCTCAAATGCTTGCAGACTTTTCTGATTGGAGTGAGAGCTGTCAAAAGTTACTGGGTTTAATTGAACAGCCAACCATTTGGGCCTTACATGAAATTGAGGAGCTTTCGACTTATCAAAGTACCTCGGGGCACGTGATTCTTATGGGTGATGCCGCACATGCCATGTTACCTCACCAAGGGGCTGGAGCAGGGCAAGGTCTCGAAGATGCTTTAGTTCTTGCTGCATTACTGGCAGGGAAAAACTTACAAGTAGACCAGCTAACCGATGTGTCTTCAATTTATGAAAAGCTCCGTTTAAAACGCGCTTGTCGTGTTCAACAAACCTCTCGTGAGTCTGGCGAAATTTATGAGTGTTATTCAACTCAGTACTCAACATTTGCCGAAATTGGCGAGCACCTTGAACATCGTTTTGACTGGTTATGGCAACACGATTTAGAGCAGGATGTTGCAGAGGCACAGCAACAATTAAAACAGCTAGGAATGGCGACTATTTAAATCATGTGATGCTTTATAAACAATTTGCTAAGGAAAGCAATTATGGAAAAACTAAATGCAAATCAATTGATTGATGAGGCAAAGTTAACGCCATTGCATTGGCGAGTAATTTTGCTGAGTGCACTTATTATTATTTTTGATGGATATGATCTGGTCATTTACGGTGTTGCATTGCCTAAGCTCATGCAGCACTGGCAGTTAGATAGTATGACTGCTGGGCTTTTAGGTAGTGTTGCACTATTTGGCATGATGTTTGGTGCAATGCTGTTTGGAAGTTTAGCGGACAAATTAGAATCTTATGGCTTTAGTCGTAAACGCCTTATTATGTTATGTATCATGATTTTCAGTGGTTTTACTGTGTTATGCGGTCTTGCCGATAGTCCAAAAGCGTTTGCAATTTACCGTTTCATTGCGGGTTTAGGTTTAGGCGGTGTAATGCCCAACGTCATTGCCCTAATGACAGAATATGCCCCAAAAAAGTTAAGATCTACCTTAGTTTCACTGATGTTTAGTGGTTATGCCATTGGTGGCATGGGTTCGGCACTTTTAGGCATGTGGTTGGTCCCTAATTTTGGTTGGCAAATCATGTTTATTTTGGCAGGTATTCCGTTGGTTCTATTACCAATTATTTGGAAATATTTACCCGAATCGATTGATTATCTAATTCGCCAGAAGAAATGGGATGAGGTACGACATTTACTTCAACAATTAGCCCCAGAACAAAATATAAGTGTCCAGACCAACATTGTTTTACATCAAGAAAACCAACAAGTTGCTGCTCGTCCTTTGGTTGCCTTGTTTACTGAAAATCGTGCCCTAGTGACCATCTTTTTTTGGCTCAGTGTCTTTATGGCTTTACTTATGGTGTATGCCCTAGGTAATTGGATACCAAAGTTAATGGTAGAAGCAGGCTACGATCTATCAACCAGTCTAGTCTTTTTACTAGCGCTAAACTTGGGCGGGATGTTGGGCGCAATCGGTGGAGGATACTTTGCTGATCGTTTTCATCTCGGCAAGGTCATTTGTTCACTCTTCTTAGCAGGTGCAATTTCACTTTACTTGCTGAGCTATGCTTTACCTATGGTCATCTTATATTTCTGTATAGCCATTGCAGGTGCAGCGTCTATCGGTGGGCAAATTTTATTGCTCGCTTATATGGCTCAGTTTTATCCTTCACCAATTCGCAGTACTGGCATTGGTATGGCTTTGGGTATAGGCCGTATTGGGGCGATTTTAGGTCCGATTTTATGTGGCTGGCTTTTAAGTTTGCACTTACCGATTGAATATAATTTTATCGCGCTAGCTATTCCTTGTGTGCTGGCAACTTTAAGTGTTATTGCCATAAGTATTTGCAGTCGAACCAAGCGTGTAATGCTAAATTCAAGCATATCTCCATAAGAATTAAGCATTTTTATCCCGATAAAACAAACTAAACTCTAAACAAAGAAGCTAAAGTCTTTGTTTAGAGTATTTAAAGGATCAGAACCATGGATTTAGGTTTGATTAAAGTTTTTGTCTGTATTTATGAGTCTCGGCATATTAGTAAAGCTGCTGATAAATTAAATTTAAGCCAGCCTTCGGTCACGTATAATTTGAACCGATTACGCCGTCAGTTGAATGATGAATTATTTACTCGAAGTCGAGGAGGAGTGGAGCCAACAAAAGTCGCTCATGAACTCTATCCAATTTTCCATCAAGCGATTTTTAATATTGAATCGGCGATTGCTCAAGCACAGGAATTTCATCCTGAAAACTCAAATAAAACTTTCCGAATTGGACTGTCTGACGCAGGGGAAATTTGTCTTTTGCCTAGCCTTATGGCTTTTTTACAAAAAGCAGCCCCACATATTCAAATTGAAATTGAAGAGATTCGATCAGATAAGGTTGAACAGTGGCTCATTGATGGTTTTTTAGATCTGGCTGTCTTTAATAGTACGCAGACAATAATGCCGAAAATAGAAACCCGTACTCTATTTGAAGAAAGATATGTATGTATTGCTAGAGCAGACCATCCAAGGCTACAACAGCAACTGACTTTAGAACAGTATTTGCAAGAAGATCATGTTGCCATTAAATCATCGACAGGGCATATCCAAGTTGAACAATATTTAAAAACAATGGATTTGAAGCGACGTATTCGTTTAGAAGTCCCGCATTTTAGTGTTTTGCAAGGCGTTTTACAGAGTTCAGATATGTTGGTGACATTACCGTCACGAGCAGCTCGACATTATCTCGCTCATGGTAATGTCCAAATGTTTGAATTACCTTTCGCTATGGATTCTTTTAAAGTGAGCTTGAACTGGTTTAATCGTAGTGATGATATTATTGCCAGAAAATGGCTGATTCAATCTGTCGGTCAAATATTTGAAGTTTTATAAAACCATTAATATCTGTGTTGAAAGTTATATTTAAAATTTAATTTTCAGGTTAATGAATCTGGTCTGATAAATTAAAGTTCTTTCCAATTTATTATTAAATTTTGATAGCATTCGCGGTATACACAATAAGAACTGTTGATACGAATTATGACCGATCAATTAAGAGCAAAATTTGAAAATTTAGAACTTAATGCGGGTTTAGGGAAAATCAGTGCGTTTATTTCAATGTCACTCAGCTTGCTTTGTTTATTCGGTGCTTTATGTTTTTTATTTCCCAGTGTATTAACGACCCCAGAACTTCGTCCTCTTTACGCAAAGCATTATAATCTTTTCTATTATGGCCTGATCACTGGCATTGTGATTAGTGCAGGCTTTGGTGCATTTAGCGCGATTGTTCGTCAAAACCGATATGGGTTCTACGGGCTATGTTTTTCACTTGTGGCAGCAGTTTTGGGTTGCGGCGTAATTGAAGCACCAGTTTTACCAAGTGTACCTTTTTATGCAGGTATCGATTATTTTGTACTAACCCTATTCATTTTAGCTTTTGTCTTTATTCCGCTTGAAGGTTTTTTTGCCAAAAATCCTGAACAAAAAATATTAAGAGTCGGTTGGGTGACCGATATGAAGTATTTCATGGTCAGCCATGTTGGGATTCAACTATTCAGCTTTTTAACGGTTATGCCAATTCAATATTGGATTACGCACCTGCCTGATAACCCAATTGTGCCTTATGTACAAGCTCAACCAATTTGGCTTCAATTTATTGAGTTACTGATTGTGGTGGATTTTACGGTGTATTGGTTGCACCGTGCTATGCATGAGGTTAATTTCTTATGGCGCTTTCATGCGATTCATCATTCGACAGAATATATGGATTGGTTAGCATCTTCTCGTTTGCATGTCATAGAAGTACTGATGACTCGCTTTATTGCGACTTTACCGATTTTCCTGTTGGGTTTTCATACTTCAGCTGTTTTTGCTTATTTAGTTTTTATTTCATTTCACGCTATTTTTATTCATTCCAATGTACGTTTTCGCTTTCCATATTTACGCTGGATTATTGCAACACCAGAATTCCACCATTGGCATCATTCTTCAGAAAAACCAGCGATTGATAAAAATTATGCTGCTTTTATCCCACTCTATGATGTTATTTTTAAAACGGTCTATATGCCTAAACATTTGGCCAGTGTATATGGAACGGTTGGCTATAAAATCCCAAATAGTTTTGTGAAACAATTTACTTGGCCTTTTAAAAAGTATGTAAAGCGGTTTTTAAAACCTTGGCGTGATCAGTAAACCTTAAGTTTTAGCTTAATAAATCTAGAATGCTTAAATGACATGTTTAAGCATTCTTCTTGGCATCTGCCGCTGCAAAATGAGCCATTTGGTCAGCATACGCTTTTTGAAAAGAAGGACGTATAGTCGCTCTCTGAACATATGCAAGACAATGGGGAAATTCTGTCAACCCATCAAATTTATTCACCAAACGTAATACGTCAGCCATAACAATATCGGCAATAGAAAATGACTGAGCCAGCCATTCGCGCTCTGCAAGAAATGACTCCATATGTTGAAGGCGAGACTGAAGAAAGGCATCAAATTGTTTGTGTGCGGCAGTATCTCTCTGCGCATTAGAAAATCTTAATAAAGCCCAAGGAAGACTCGCCATTTCTACTGAATTAAGTGCTGCAAATAACCATTCTATAACTTCATTACGCTGTTTCGGATCTGTAGGTAAAAGTACACGACTACGTTCACCCAAATAAAATAGGATAGCGCCACTTTCAAAAATTGAAATATCACCATCTGTTAACCAAGGAACTTGCCCAAAAGGTTGGTGAGCAAAATGATCAGCTCCTCTCTCATAAAAAGATACGCTATTTATTTTATAGGGCATTTTTGCCTCTTCTAATGCCCATCTTATCCTTATATCTCTTACAAAACCTCGTGGTAATTCTGGCACCCAATCAAAAGTTGTCAAAATGAAATTATTCATAATAAATTTCCTTATATTTTATAATGATAACTCAAACGTACTTTTGAGCCTTTTACTTATTTTTCATCTAAATTCATCTTGCGAGTGAATCTTGATATTAAAAATAGTCTAACGAATTTGAATAGATATGAATGTAGTAATCAGAAGCTAAATTATTTATTTAAGTATTATTTTTTTAATTGTTTAAGTCAGCTTCATTTGAGGCTGACTTTTTAACAAATCATTATTTGCTTTTAATATTTTTAAAAATCATTACAAGGGCAATCAGAGCAAGGCCAATAATTAAACTCATATAAATATTAGCACTGTTCATAAGTCCAATTTTACCCACAAAATAACCTGCAAGAATTGCCGGAATACTAAAAGCCAAATAGCTTTCAACAAAAAATGCAGCCATAAGACCTGCACGTTCTTCTGGTAACGCAAGCGGCATGACTGTGCGAATTGCTCCCATAAAAGCGGTACCAAAACCCACTCCAGTAATAATAGAGCCCAAAAATAAAACCACTGCACTTGTAAAATTAATCGCTAAAAATAAAACGGTTGCCCCAATAATGATGGATAAGGTACCCGTGAGCAAAATACGAAAATTTGTAGATTTTCTTAGGGTTAAAATGCCTGCTGCACCTGAAAGTGCAAGCGCCATAAACATAATTCCGTTTAGCCATGCAGAAGAGGTTTGAAAAATTTTTGCGAGTAAAGAGGGCATAAGTGATAAGAAAAAACCACTGACCATCCAAAGTGCAATATTAATAGGACTAATACTTAGTAAAGCACTTCTCGCTTGATGAGGAATAGCCATGTTGGGTTTTAAAGAAGCAAGTGCACCCGATCTTTTTTGTGCAGTTTCAGGATTAAAGAAACTTAAAATGAGTTGAAATGCAAAGAGAACACATAAAAGCTCAAAAACGAGCTGCAAAGGTTGAGCTGAGAATTGCAAAATAGTACATGTAATAAAGATGCCAGCTGCCATGCCGACCATTGGAGCAATACTATTAATCAAGGAGCCCTGATGTTTGCTGAAATCTAAAATTGCGGCTCCTATGGCAGAAACAGCAAGTCCGGTCGCGATGCCTTGCAGACCACGAGCAATAAATAGCATAGAAACATCTGAGGCAAAAAGGAAAAAGCTCATTGAAACGATTTGTAGAAAAATCGCTGAAAGAATGACAGGTCGACGTCCAATATAATCAGATAAGGAACCAATAATGAGTAAAGAGGCAAGTAAGGTAAACGCGTAGGTCGCAAAAATTAAGGTTAATGTAACAGGCGAAAATTGCCATGCTTGCTGATACAAGCGATATAGAGGAGTCGGTGAGCTGGACGCGGCCATAAATGTCATGAGCGTAATCGTGTTTAAGGTCAACGCAACTCTTGAATCTAACTGAAAAACAGATCTAGACCGTTTCGAACTTGAATTGTTCATATAAGATGAATAACATAAAAGCGAATATTTAGCTTTTATACATTATTTTTACACTAAAGCAAATCCTTAGCTTTAGTGTATTTTGTATATACAAATAATATTTTAATTGTTTTTTATTGAAGTAGAGCTGATTAATGGCAAAAGTTGTTACTGGGTTACGACCGGGCGGCCGTAGTGAAAGAATTCAAACTGCGGTACATCAAGCAGTCAAAGAGCTTCAAAAAACATTGGAGCAAAGCCAAATCACCATACCCATGATCGCTCATGAGGCAGGAGTAACACCTTCAACAATTTATCGCCGTTGGGGAGACATTAATCAGTTATTTTCAGACGTTGCTCTAAATGAACTCAAACCCGATATGGAGCCAAAAGATTTAGGTTCATTTCAACATGATGTTACAGCATGGGTCGAACAGTATTTTGAAGAGTATTCTTCTGAAGTGGGGCAGGTCTTACTACGTGATGTGTTATATGCAGTTGAATCTTCAAATGCCCGACAATGCGAAACCTTAATTCTTCAGCAACTCGATATTATTCAAGCTCGAGCAAGACTACGTCATCAACCAACCATATCGAATCAAGAAATTATCGAAGCAGTCATTGCTCCAATGTTGTTTAGAATCTTATTCACTGACCGCACCTTATGCTTAGACTATGTCCATATTTTATTAGAGCGGTTATTTAAGGCTCATCCCAATTTTAATTAGTTTATAGCGGCCTATTAGTCTAAATATTTAACAAGAAATAGACGCGGGTTCTCATTAAGAAATCATATATCAGTTTTTCTTATTATTTTTAAAATAAATTTTCATAATTTATAATTTATATGTTTTATATAAAATCATTTATTTAATAAATGGTTGGCTTGAGGTGGATAAAGGAGTACGCATGGCGGGTTTTATCACTTTTTAGAGTGTAAAAAGTTAATATAAATAATAACTTATTTGAAAAAATAACTATTTTTTCGATATTTAAAACTTAAAAATAAAAAGTATTCTATACAATTTAATGCATGATTTTTGAATTTAACATTTTTTAAATTTATGACACAGGGTGTTTTTTATTCTTTACAATGGCTTTTCCTTGTTAAAGCAGCTTGTGGTGCTTGCTTTATATTTTATTTTTTTATCCCCATCGAAAAGGTATTTAGATAATGGATTTCAATACCCTTGACCAAGAAGCAGTACAGAAAAAACAGAAATTTCACCAAATTTTGTATGTACAGGTCATTTTTGCAATTATTTTGGGCATTTTAATTGGTCATTTTTACCCAGAACTTGGCGAAAGTTTAAAACCACTTGGTGATGCATTCATCAAGATCGTTAAAATGATTATCGCTCCCGTCATCTTTTTAACTGTTGTTACAGGCATTGCCAGTATGACAAACATGAGCCGAGTCGGCCGTGTAACTGGTAAAGCTATGCTCTACTTTTTAACCTTCTCAAGCTTGGCGCTTGTGGTTGGTATGATTGTGGCAAATATTATCCAACCGGGTAAAGGCCTTAACATTGATCCAGCTACCTTAGTCAACGACAAAGTAAATACTTATGTTGAAAAGGCGCATGCAACAAATATTACCGACTTCTTCATGAATATTATCCCGCAAACATTGGTCAGTCCTTTGGCTGGTGGCGAGATTTTACAGGTGTTATTTGTAGCGGTGCTATTTGGTATTTCTTTGGCTGCTTTGGGTGACCGAGCACGTCCAATTACCGATTTCTTAAATAACTTAACAGCTCCAGTTTTCTACTTGGTTGGTATGTTAATGAAGCTTGCCCCAATCGGTGCTTTTGGTGCAATGGCTTTTACGATCGGTGCGTATGGAATCGAATCAATTGGTAATTTATTACTGTTAATCATGACGTTCTACATTACTGCTGTGTTATTTATTCTAGTAATTTTGGGTGCAGTAGCTCGTTATAACGGTTTTTCAATTATTCATTTAATTCGTTATATCAAAGATGAACTTTGGTTAGTTTTAGGAACAAGTTCTTCTGAAGCAGCTTTGCCATCTTTAATGGACAAAATGCAAAAAGCAGGTTGTGAAAAATCAGTTGTAGGTTTAGTCATTCCAACAGGTTATTCATTTAACCTTGATGGTACAAATATCTATATGACTATGGCGGCTCTGTTTATTGCGCAAGCTTGTAATGTAGATTTATCTATTAGTGAGCAAATCGCATTACTTTTAGTGGCAATGGTCAGTTCTAAAGGTGCAGCAGGGGTGACTGGTGCAGGTTTTATTACTCTAGCTGCAACTTTATCGGTTGTACCAGCTGTTCCTGTCGCAGGTATGGCTTTAATTCTTGGTATTGACCGCTTTATGTCTGAGTGCCGTGCTTTAACAAATCTAGTGGGTAATGCATGTGCAACAATTGTTGTGGCACGTTGGGATAAGGCTTTAGATAAAGATCTTCTTGATAAAGCATTAAAGAACCCTAAAGCAGATTAACCTTACAAAAAAATCTGTAGCTAAGGGCAATTTGGGAGAATAGCCCAGCTACAGATTTTTTGTTTAATATCTAAAAATATATTTTTAATTAAGCCATTCTAAAGTTCTGCAACATTACTTATCTTTCAGCAAAGACCAGACAGTAATTTAAATCAAGTCGTGAAAAATTATGCTTTTAAGTGATCCTCAAACTCTTCACCTAATTGCATCGCTAATGAATTACCTGCTAACTCACAGGTCACCAAACCATATTCTTTTTTAAAACTAAAAGTAAAACCTTTCCCGTCAGCAAGATTTTTAACTGAATACCCTAACTTTTCTAACCAAATGCGAAACGCAATCAAATTTTTAGCTTTAACAACCTTTTTCACGTGAGAACTCCTTCTATCCGTGGCATTACATCTTATTTATTAATAGGGTTTTAATTAGATTTTTTAAAGGGGAAAAACTTTTTTTTATTTTGCAACTTGTAAAAAAAGTAAGATAAAGAAATAAAAGATTTCATTTTTATGAAATTATTAGTCTGTTATATAGCTAAAAAATAATAACTTTTTATTTAAAGAGCTGTTTGTGTGATGGTTTTTAAGAATTATAAATTCAATGATATTTTTAAAATAATGAACAAATAAAAAATAGAGTAAATGTAAAAAATAATTACAGGCAATAGGTAATAGGCAAAAAGATACAGTTCTTAAAAATGAAACTGTATCTTCTTTGAAAGCTTAATTTTAGAAATTATCTTTAAGAGCACGCAGGTGGGCGAAGTCTTCAACACTTTCTGCGCGAAGAAAGGGGTTGGTTGCTAATTCAAGTTCAATCGTGCTTGGTAGGGTGATTAATCTCAGTTTACGTAGCTCACGGACTTCTTCAGCTCGTTCAGATAAGGCATGGTTATGCGGTTCTACCGTTAAGGCAAATTCGGCATTTGAAAGCGTGTATTCGTGCGTACAATATACTTTTGTATGTGTGGGTAGTGCTGCTAAACGGCTCAGTGAGTGATACATTTGTTCAGCTGTGCCTTCAAATAATCGACCACATCCCATCGCAAATAAGGTATCGCCGCAAAATACAGCTTCTAATTCTTCGATAAAATAGACAATATGCCCTAATGTATGACCTGGGGTTGCAATAATCTCTACTTTTAAATCATTAAATTTTAGATGATCGTCATGTTGTAAGGGGTGGGTAATTCCCGGAATTTTTGTGAGCTCATCACGTGGGCCATACACAGTAATATTTTGGGCAGCAGTTAAATCCGCAACACCACCTATATGGTCTTTGTGCCAATGAGTAAGCCAGATTTGTTTTAAATTTAACTGATGATTCTGACAAAATTGAGTTACCAGTTCTGCTTCTGTTGGGTCGACTGCAACAGCTTCTTGGGTTTCAGTATCTTCTAAAATCCAGATATAGTTTTGGAGGGCATTCTGCACATCAATAAAATGAATTCTATAACGCATTGTTTTATCCTGAAACTAAATCCAAAGAGTAAATGAATAATGACTAATTCTGATCATACCAGAAAATGGTATTGAGCCATGCACTCAACTGTCTTTAAGAACAGGGTGATATAAAACAAAAAAAGCCCTCTAGGAAGAGAGCTTTTTTGTATGGATGACTTAACGGAGCTTGGCGAGCCAGTTCCCTAGCGTCTGTACAATCTGTACTAATAGCAATAGGATAATAACTGTTAAAATCACAACGCTAGTATCAAAACGTTGATAACCATACGAAATTGCTAAATCACCAATACCACCTGCGCCAACTGCACCAGCCATGGCGGTTGCACCAATAAGACTGATTGTCGCTGTGGTAAGGTTTAAAATGAGTGAGCTGCGTGCTTCCGGCAAAATAAAGCGGTAGATAATTTGCCAAGGTGTAGCACCCATCGCTTGAGCAGATTCAATAATTCCTTCATTTACTTCAAGCAATGAAGTTTCAATCAGACGTCCCATATAAGGGCCAACATAAATAGTCAATGGAACAATAGCTGCCCACGTACCAATTGAAGTACCTACTAATAGCTTAGTAAGAGGAATCACTGCAATGAGTAAAATAATAAAAGGAAGAGAGCGTAAAGCATTTACAATTGGATTAAGTAAATGATAAATCACTTTATTGGGTAAAATGCCTTCTGGACGGGTAACTAATAAAATAATTCCCTGAATAAATCCCCAAATGCCGCCAAACAAAAGTGCGAAGAAAACCATATGAAAGGTTTCTTGCAAAGCTGTAACGAACTGATCAATAGAAAGGGAACTGTGCCAGAAAGGTTGAGTAAGTTCAGTTAACCACTGTACGATTAAATCTCTCATACTTGATCTCCTGATTGAACTACACCTACTTCATTTTGTTCCAAAAACTCAATAGCTTGTTTAATTAGCTGAGGATCACCTAAAAGCTGCACGAACATTTGACCAATGACTGTGCCATTAATTTCAGTCATGTTGGCAAATAAAATATTTAAGCTAATATCGAATTTTTTAATCAGTGACTGAATTACAGGTTCTTGAGCAGAGCGCCCTAAAAATTGTAAACAGTAAATACTATGATGATGCTGGTTTTCGAGCTGATTTAAAATATTCACAGGCAACTGTTGGTGTAAAACAGTTTGAATGAAGTTTTTAGTAGTTGGATGTTGAGGTTTACTAAAGATATCAATCGTTGAACCTTGTTCAATGACTTTACCTGCTTCCATCACAGCCACATGATCACAAATAGTTTCAATGACATCCATTTCATGGGTCACCATAACAATCGTGATTTTTTGCTCTTGATTAATTTTCTTGAGTAGTTCTAAAACTGACTTGGTTGTTTGCGGGTCTAGGGCAGAGGTCGCTTCATCACATAAAAGAATCTTTGGATGATTTGCCAAAGCACGGGCAATACCGACACGTTGCTTTTGTCCGCCAGAAAGTTCATCTGGATAAGCATCTTTTTTATGCTTAAGATCAATGAACTCCAATAACTCATTCAGGCGTTTTTCACGTTCTACCTTATTGTAATTCAGTAGGCGCATTGGCATTTCAATATTTTCAGCAACTGTCTTGGTTTGTAGCAGATTGAAGTGCTGGAAAATCATTCCAATGTTTGCACGTTCCTGACGTAATGAGCGTGCATCCAAAGCAGTGAAATCTTTCTGATTAATAATGATTTGACCTTCAGTTGGTCGCTCAAGAAGGTTGATCAGGCGGATTAAGGTACTTTTACCTGCACCACTATAGCCAATGATGCCAAAAATACTGCCCTCTGGAATCTCTAAATTGATTTGGTCGAGTGCGCGTATGGTTTGACTTTTGAGCTGATAGTGCTTTGAAATGTTTTTAAATTGAATCATATCGTCAGAAGCTATGCTGGAAAGAAAAAACAGGCAAAGAGAATTTGCCTGTTTCACGTTTCCGCTATTATATTACTATTTAGCTTCTGAGAGATAGCTGATTGGTTGATCTACGTCAACTTTTGTTCCACCAAAACGCTCTGTTACATACTTTTTAGCTGCTGCACTGTGATATAGCTGCCCAACTTTTTGCAAAACAGCATCATTTTTACGTGAATCAGCAGTTGCAAGAACGTTGACATTAAGTCGTGTGCTTTGATCAACAGGCTCATAGAAAATAGAATCTTTGAGTACGTTCAAACCACCTTCCATTGCTAAGGTGTTACCTAATACAACGGCATCAACTTCGTCTTTAATACGTAATGCAGTTGCCATTTGGATTGGTTTAATATCGATCTTTTTACTATTTTCGATGATATCGTTTGGACTGCCTTGAGCCGGGTTAAAATCAGCTTTAAGTTTGATTAAGCCAGCTGTTTGTAATAAAAGTAAAGCACGAGCTTCGTTGGCAGCATCATTTGGGATTGCAATAATTGCGCCCTCTGCGAACTCATCAATTTTTTTGTGTTTACTTGAATAGATACCCATTGGCTCAAGATATGTGGTAGAAACCGGTGCAATTTTATCTTGGTTTGATTTATTAAATGCAACAAGATAAGAATAAGATTGGAAAGCATTCAGATCTACTTCTTTGTTTGCAATGGCTGCATTCATAGAAACATAGTCTGTGAAGTTTTTCACTTCTAACTTTAAGCCAGCAGCTTGGGTTTCAGGCAAAGTTGCGATATAACGCCAAATATCAGCATCTGAACCTGTAGAGGCAATTACTACCGTTTGTAATTGGGAGCTATCATTGTTTTGGTTTGTTTGTGGAGCACTTTCTTGTTTACCACATGCTGCCAATAATACTACTGACATACTTAAAAAAAGACTGATCAGCTTTTTCATTTAAAAAAGTCCTGATTGAGGAGATATAGAAAAATAAGTATTGATCTATATCTATATGAAATGGGAGGAGTTGGAATTACAACTGGTTTAAACTCTGGTATCTTTTGGTGGGGTTTCATAATTTGCTTGCATATTTTGGTGGTAAGAGTGGGTAATTGTTTTATAAACAAAAACTGTTTCCCCAAACAGTTAATCCCCAAACAGTAACCAAACGAGTGTTCATAAATTTAGAACATTAAAAACTCTCTACAGCTATAATCTGTAGAGCAAGTCGCTATGAAAATTATTAAAACAGCAGTGTTTATTGACAGTTCCAACGTTATGCTAATCATATCAATAAAAGTGTGCTTGATATAGAGGGCCTCTTTTCTATTTGTTGATATCTTTAGAAATATAATAAAGATTTATACGATTTGCTTATATTGTGGCACATAATAGAAAAGCCTCTATATATAGAGGCTTTTCATTAGAGTTTAAACTTGTGGAATTTTTAAGCTTTTTCACGTGCAATTGCGCGGTAGCCAATGTCGCTACGATATTGCATACCCGTAAAGTTAACTTGTCCGCACACTTCTAGCGCGTTAATTTGTGCTTCCAAAACGCTGTCGCCTAATGCTGTTACACAAAGAACTCGACCACCAGAAGTCACGATGTGACCATCTTCACGAGTTGCAGTGCCTGCATGGAAAATTTTCGTATCTTCAGGTGATTGTCCGATACCTGAAATTACATCGCCATTGCGTACACTATCAGGATAGCCTTCTGCTGCGAGTACAATACCGATTGACTTGCGTTCATCCCATTCAGCTTCTTTTGGTAAGTTACCAGCAATACCGGCTTCTACCAATTCAACAAGAGATGACTTTAAACGCATCATGATCGGTTGGGTTTCAGGGTCACCAAAACGACAGTTAAATTCGATCACACGTGGTTGACCTTGCTCATCAATCATTAGGCCAGCATATAAGAAACCAGTGTAAACATGTCCGTCAGCAGCCATACCTTCTACGGTTGGGTGCATGATTTCAGACATAACGCGTTCAAAAATGTCAGAAGTTACAACTGGAGCAGGAGAGTATGCACCCATACCGCCAGTGTTAGGACCTTGATCGCCTTCAAAAATACGCTTGTGATCTTGTGAAGTTGCCATTGGTAAAATATTTTTACCATCAATCATACAAATGAAAGAAGCTTCTTCACCTGCAAGGAACTGTTCAATTACAACACGTGAACCAGCATCACCAAATTTGTTGCCTGCAAGCATGTCATCAATTGCTGCAAAAGCTTCTTCGTTGGTCATTGCAACGATTACACCTTTACCAGCAGCAAGGCCATCAGCTTTAATTACAATTGGTGCACCATTTTTTTCAACATAAGCTTTAGCTGCATCTACTTCAGTGAAAACGTCATAGAAAGCAGTCGGAATGTTGTGACGCTTTAAAAAGTGTTTGGCAAATGCTTTTGAGCCTTCAAGCTGTGCTGCATATTGAGTAGGTCCCCAAATTTTTAAACCTGCTTCACGTGCAGCATCTACCACACCATTAACTAATGGTGCTTCTGGACCAACAATAATAAGATCAACATTATTTTCTTTAGCAAAAGCAATAATTGCTGGGTTGTCTAAAATATCAAGTTGAACATTAAGACATTTGTCTTCTGTTGCAGTTCCAGCATTACCTGGTGCAACAAAAACCTGAGCAACATTGGTATCTTGCGCGATTTTCCATGCTAAAGCATGTTCACGACCACCACTACCTAAAACTAAAATATTCATTTTTAATTTGTTCCTTAACTTTAATCCTTTTTCATCCCCCTCTATCCCTCAAGGTGGAGAGTTAGCTCCATTATTGTGGAAAACCCTCCTGAATGAAAGGAGGGTTAGGGAGGACTAAATTTAAATTAGTGGCGGAAGTGGCGCATACCAGTGAAGACCATTGCAATACCAGCTTCATCAGCTGCCGCAATAACTTCCTCATCACGCATAGAGCCACCTGGTTGAATAATGCATTTAATGCCAGCTTTAGCCGCATTATCAATACCGTCACGGAACGGGAAGAATGCATCAGATGCCATTACAGCGCCTTCAACAACCAAACCAGCATGTTCAGCTTTAATGGCAGCAATACGAGCTGAGTTAACACGGCTCATTTGACCTGCACCTACACCAATAGTTTGGCGGTTTTTCGCATAAACAATTGCATTTGATTTTACATATTTCGCAACTTTCCAAGCAAAGATGAGGTCATCAATTTCTTGTTCAGTTGGTGCGCATTTGGTTACTACTTTAAGATCATCTTTAGTAATCATACCTAAGTCTTGATCTTGAACTAATAAACCGCCATTAACGCGTTTGTAGTCAAGTTGTGGTGCACGTGCGTCAATCGCAGGTAATTCGCCACAAACTAAAACACGTACATTTTTCTTAGCGCCAGTAACTTCAAGCACGCCATCAGCAATACTTGGAGCAATGATTACTTCAACGAATTGACGCTCTACAATTGCTTGAGCAGTTGCAACATCTAACTCACGGTTAAATGCAATAATGCCGCCGAAAGCAGATTCTGGGTCAGTCGCATAAGCTAAATCGTAAGCAGCTTTAATGCCGTCTAAAGAAACAGCAACACCACAAGGATTAGCATGTTTTACAATCACACAAGCAGGTTTTGCAAATGATTTCACACATTCAAGTGCAGCATCTGTATCTGCAATGTTGTTATAAGACAATTCTTTGCCTTGTAACTGTTTTGCCGTAGAAACTGACGCTTCTTTTGCATTTGCTTCAACGTAAAATGCAGCAGATTGATGTGGGTTTTCACCGTAACGTAAATCTTGTGCTTTGTTCAATTGAGTATTGAACGTACGAGGGAATAAATCAGCTTCGCCTTCGGTCTTACCAACGCGAGCGCCTAGGTAAGAAGCGATCATGCCGTCATATTGAGCTGTATGTTCAAATGCTTTAACAGCTAAATCGAAGCGTGTTTCATAAGAAAGTGAACCAGCAGCTTTTAATTCAGTAATAACTGTATCGTAATCTGAAGCATTTACAACAATACCGACAGAAGCGTGGTTTTTAGCAGCAGCACGAACCATTGTTGGACCGCCGATGTCGATATTTTCGATAGCATCAGCAAGTGAACAGTTAGGTTTTGCAACTGTTGCAGCGAATGGATAAAGGTTCACGACAACAAGATCAATCGGATCAATGTTGTGTTCTTCCATTACTGCTTCATCTAAACCGCGACGAGCGAGAATACCGCCATGAATTTTTGGATGTAATGTCTTAACACGACCATCCATCATTTCAGGGAAGCCAGTATGTTCAGATACTTCAACAACAGCGATATTATTATCTTTAAGCAACTTGTATGTGCCGCCTGTAGATAATAGTTCTACCCCTAAAGCTGCAAGGTTTTGAGCAAATTCGACAATTCCTGTCTTGTCAGATACAGAAATCAAAGCACGTTTAATAGTCATGATGTTTAATTCAACAATTTCAAGTCTACGGATTAAAACCAATAAGCATAAAAAAATGCCCACGACGTCGTGAGCATTTTATCATTTATTCACTCATCAAACCGTGAGCTTTTAACTTTTTGCGTAAAGTGCCACGGTTGAGTCCAAGAATCTCTGCAGCACGGGTCTGATTACCACGTGTATATTCAAGAACTACAGATAAAAGAGGTTTCTCCATTTCTGCTAGCACCATGTCATATACCTGAGATGGCTGCTCACCTTGCAATTGTGCAAAATAATGACGAACTGCGCGATCCACGTGGATGCGAAGAGCAACATCAGATTGTGCAGTAAAAATAGGAGATTTGCTATTCATGCGAGTTAATCCGAAAATCAAATACTAGCTTGGATAAAGTAGTATATAAATGTGGTCTAAAAATACGGAGTCCTGTTTTAGATCCTAAAACAGTGACTCTAAAACATAAGAACAATTAGCTTGCCATATTTCTTCGTATTGAATAAAAAATAAGCGTAACAATAGTTAAATATTTGTTACAGCTCCCTCAAAAACAAAAAAAGTTAGGCTATGTGCTTAATGTAGAAAAGCACACATGCTTAACAGTATTTTTTTGGATTGAGAGCGAGGAGTATATGAGTCAAAGCTTTCGTGGCGCGTATCATACCATTGTCTAGGAAAAAGTGAGCAAATTAACTGCATTTTTTTTTATTTTTTTTTCACTTTTTTTACATTTTAGGGGTGGACAATTTCTAATCGATAATTTAGTAGGCTTTTTTTGCTTCTGTTTAGCTCAAATTGGAATCGGAAAGGGGTATTCGAGGGAATGCGCTGAATACCTCGTAAGTTTTCAACAAGATACTGTTGAGGAGTCAATATAATTTCTTCTGTTTTGTTTGACTCTGTTGCGAAACTCAACTTTAAGTTAGGAAGTTCAATACTTTTATCATTCTGATTAAGCAATATGCCTGAAAATTGCGTATGACTTGTGTCAACTTTGCGGAGTTTTAACTTTTCTATATAAATAAGTTGATATTGTTCAGCTGACTTATTGCAGTGCAGTATTTCACATACATAATTAAATGCATGGCTGACGGTTGGGCTTGCATGCATGAGCTTAGGGTTAAACCAGAGAATTTGAAAAGTGAAGACTAAAATTAAAATAAGGTTGGCAGAACTCCAGAGCGTGTAGTACAGCCAACTATGCTTTTTATTATTGTCTTGTTCTTGTGAAGATGCTTGTTCAGCTAAATTAAGATTTGGTAGAGCGTTAATAGGTTCGTTGTGAAAATAATTTAAGTTGTTGAGATAGGTTAAAAGATCAATATTCGAATTCTCAACTTTTTGATCAAAGATATCTAACACGTGAGAATGTGTCATATATCTATTTTGCATTGAGCCGTTGACTAATGTAGATGAGTTAATCGTAACAGGCTGTTCAATATTAATTAGATGGGTGAGTGCATTAAAGCTCGAATCACATTTAGGGCAACAAACCATACCCTGAGCAACAGTCAATTGAGTAAGAGACACTTTATAGACGGTTAAGCACTTAGGGCAGCGGGTTTGTTTTTCATTCATGAGTTAAAAAATCTCAATTTATTGTTTTACGTTTTCCTGAAATGCGACACCAATTTTCTTCGCGTTTTTCGACATCTAATATATCAAAAAATTCAGAATAAACACGTGAAACATCAGCAACTTGCTCTTCAATTACACCTGCAAGTGCGAATTCACCGTCAGATTTAAGTAAATTTGCAAACTCAGGCGCAAGTGCCATTAATGGACCCGCTAAAATATTTGCAACTAAAACATCTGCCTGTTGAGGTTTAAACTCTTGATCGAATTCTTCAGGAAGGCCTACATATAGTCGATCTAATACGCCATTAAGTTCAGCATTTTGTTTTGTTGCTAAAACAGCCTGAGGGTCAATATCAGTGGCATATACTTTTTTAGCGCCTAATAATAAAGCTGCTACACCTAAAATGCCTGAACCACAACCATAATCAATGACGATCTTATCTTTAACGTCAGTTTTACCTAGCCATTGTAAGCATAAGAAAGTACTTGCGTGGTTACCTGTACCAAACGCAAGACCTGGGTCTAGCTTAATATTCGTTGCATCAGCTTCTGGTGGCTCTAGCCATTCAGGTACGATCCAGAACTTTTCCCCAATTTGAATTGGCTCGTAATAGTCCATCCAAGCGCGTTCCCACACTTGATCTTCAAGTTCTTCATGACGGATAGGAGCGTCTGGAAGTTGAGCTTTTAAGAAAGCTTCTAAAGTGTCGACATCAATAGGGTCTTGTTCGTCTTGTTGATAAATGCCTGTCACAATCACTTTATTCCATAAAGGTGTTTCACCTGGTAATGGTTCAAGTAAAGCCTGATCTTCAGCATCATCCAGAGTTACGCTTACCGCACCTAGAGACATTAAAAGTGTTTCTGTGAACTCAACTTGTGCTTGATCAACGGTAATGTGTATTTGTAACCACTTCACGAAAAGGACCTAAAAATTTTATTTAAAGGCGTATTGTAGCTGACTAGACAGTTTTAAAAAAGAAAGCGGCCCATCTTTAATGGACCGACTTTAAAAATACTGAGGAGGCTAGCGGCAAATAAATTGCTTCTTCTATACCTCATGTCGAAACAGATTAAGGAGCAGGGGCTTTAAATTGTAACTTACCATTTTCATTTGGCTGGCAAGTACCATTAAAGATTACGCCGTTATGGTTGTAAGCTACCCATTCACCTTGCTGTTTTTTTACACAGACTCGAATTTGTTTTTGCATTTCGGCTTTGCTCATATCAGCAGCATGTGTAAAAGTTACGCCTGAAAAACAAATTAGAGATGCAGTTAAGATTTTTAACATAGTCGTTTTCATTTTGTATTCCTTCTTGTCGCGTTAATTTTAAAGTCATAGAAGTGCTGTACATTTTTTATTCTAAGATGAATTTGTTTTAATAACATTCACTTTGTATTGAGTTCATGAAACAAAATGTCAAATCATGTGGCGTACCGTAAATTATGTGAAGATGATTTTGTAATTATGTACATCAATAAGCAGATAATTTTGCTATAATGTTCCGTCTTTTTTTTTCTGGTGTTTTGTACTCATGCACTACCCTAAAGTTTATGATGTTATCGTTATCGGTGGCGGTCACGCAGGTACGGAAGCGGCCCTTGCTGCTGCGCGTATGGGACGACAGACTTTGCTTTTGACCCATAACATTGAGACTTTGGGTCAAATGAGTTGTAACCCAGCAATTGGTGGTATTGGTAAGTCACATTTAGTACGTGAAATTGATGCGCTTGGCGGAGCAATGGCTTTAGCTGCCGATAAAGGTGGTATTCAGTTCCGTATTTTAAATTCACGTAAAGGTGCGGCAGTACGTGCAACACGTGCTCAAGCTGACCGCGTTCGCTATAAAGCTGCCATCCGCGATACTTTGGAAAATCAAACAAATCTTGATATTTTCCAGCAAGCGGCTGATGACCTGATTGTTGAAGGTGATACGGTTAAAGGTGTTGTTACCCAAATGGGTATTCGCTTTGACGCTAAAACTGTTGTGTTGACTACGGGTACATTCTTGGGTGGGGTAATCCACGTTGGTTTAGAAAAATCAAGCGGTGGGCGTGCAGGTGATCCTCCTTCAATTGCACTTGCTCAGCGTCTACGTGAATTAAAATTACCTGTGGGTCGTTTAAAAACGGGTACACCACCACGTATTGATGCACGTTCGGTTGATTTTTCAGTCATGATTCCACAGCCGGGTGATTTCCCATCTCCGGTTATGTCATTCATGGGTGATGCTTCTATGCACCCTGAACAAGTAAATTGTTATATCACGCATACCAATGAAAAAACCCATGACATTATTCGTGGTGGTTTAGATCGTTCACCAATGTATACCGGTGTTATTGAAGGTGTAGGGCCACGTTACTGCCCATCAATCGAAGATAAAATTCACCGTTTCGCAGATAAAGATTCTCATCAGGTATTCTTGGAACCAGAAGGTTTAGATACACACGAGCTTTATCCAAATGGTATTTCGACTTCGCTTCCATTTGATGTTCAGTTCGAGCTGGTTCGTTCTATTCGTGGTATGGAAAATGCCCATATTTTGCGTCCAGGCTATGCGATTGAATACGATTATTTCAATCCGCAAGCTTTGAAATTCACTCTCGAAACTAAAGCTATTAACGGGTTGTATTTTGCTGGCCAAATTAACGGTACAACAGGTTACGAAGAAGCAGGTGCTCAAGGTTTACTTGCTGGCTTAAACGCTGCGCGCCGTGCTTGGGAACAAGAAGAGTGGACACCTAAGCGTGACCAAGCTTACATGGGGGTATTGGTTGATGACCTCATTACTTTAGGTACTAAAGAACCATACCGTATGTTTACCTCACGTGCCGAATATCGTTTGATGTTGCGTGAAGACAATGCGGATCAACGTTTAACGACTGTTGGTCGTGAACTTGGTTTGGTTGATGATGTTCGTTGGGCTGCTTATTGTGAAAAAATGGAAGCGGTTGAGCGTGAAACTTCTCGTTTACAACATTTGTGGGCGGCACCAAATAACCCTATGGGTAAAAAATTCGTTGAGATGACGGGTGCTGATTTAAGTAAAGAATGTAGTGCGATTGATTTGCTTAAACGCCCTAATATTAACTTTGGTCAAATTGCCGAACTTACGGGTTCTGAAGTTTCTGAGCAAGTTGGTGAGCAAATCGAGATTGCTGTGAAATATGAAGGTTATATTAACCGTCAGCATGAAGATGTGGCTCAGTTAAAGCGTCTTGAAGAAACCAAAATTCCTACCGATTTTAATTATGATATTGTGTCTGGTTTATCACGTGAAATTACCCAGAAATTAAAAACGGTTCTTCCGGAAACATTAGCTCAAGCAAGTCGTATTCCTGGTGTTACACCAGCAGCTGTTCAGCTTGTAATGATCACAATTCGTAAAAATAATATGATTAAGAAAACAGCTTAATCTGTTAAATGCAAAAAAGCCCAGCTAAGACTGGGCTTTTTTATTTTCTGTTCAAAAATATATAAAAACTTCCTAAGGAAGAAAATAGATTTCGCTTCCTTTTTTTCTTATTTCACATATTTCAAGCAGCCAGTTATATTAAATTCACGTTCAAACAAGAGGGCTTTAACCATGACAATGAAATCAATTCGCTACAATAGAGATGAAATGGCATGCCAATGCTCATGTTCAAAATAGCGAAAAAGAAAGAGCAGATCAGTTTTGTAGGGGGAGAACACATTGATCTGAAAACAAGTATAAATATAAGAGCCAATATAAAATTAAGAAAATTATAATTCAAAATCTAAAGAGAACCTTATGGTTCTCTTTTTTATGTCTATTTGCTCTCAGATTCAATTTCCCGCACAGCGTTGTGTACCTGCACTGGTTCGATATGCAGTAATTTCTTACCAAAACTACGTAACCACCACACCAGTTGAGATGTAAAAGGTACGGTTGCTGTAACTTCTACGATATTTTCTTCAAGTGGGATTATGGTTTGGTCTTTACTTAACTGACTTTCATAGAAAGTTCTAGCAGTTTGCTCTGTCATGGTTAATGTGAGTTGAATTGATTCAGTTGGCTGTTTGTAGTCCACTCTAAAACCTAAGGCACCTGAATCGATATAATGATCAATATCAAAATTGACAGGATGCAGTGCTCGACTATCTAAGACTTTTGCTGATTTAAAACGGTGCAAGGCAAACGTTTGAACTTCAGTTTTATCATGTCGTGTGCAAATTAAATAAATTACCGCACCTTTTTGTACCAAAGCCAAAGGATTTAAAATATAGGTTTTGTCCTCGCCCTGATTGACTCGTGCTCGATAAATACATTCTATTTGTTTGTCTTGGAGTAGACCTTCATAAATTGCTTGTTGGGCATTTCGGTCCACTACAGGAGGAATAAGGGGTTGGCTTGCTGGTACGATGCGTACTCGGTTAATCCATTGCCTAACATTATTTTGTGTAGAGAGACTGCGTTTAGCCAAATCAAACCAAGGCCCCATCTCATCAAGCAGACTTGGTGGAAGTAAGTGTTTAAGATGTTCCTCAACCATCATAAATGTTACTGCCTGAGAGCTAGTCATGTGAGGTAAACTCTGAATAGGCGCATCGGATTGCCACCGCCAGCCTTGAGGTACAGCCTTATTACTTTCTATTGGAAAGCGCTGAGCAATTTGGTTTAAATCACGCTGAATAGTCCTTAAACTGATATCAATACCTTCACGTTCAAGCATTTCTTGTAATTCCCGTGTCCCGATCCATTTACCGGTAGGGAGGCGAGATAAAATCTGCCATTGGCGATATAAACTATTTGAAGTTTCTTTTTCTATTACAGACATAAGCGTAATACATCTATATCCAACTGCTTTGGTGTCAACACAATAAAAAATCTTTACACATTTAGCAAGTTTGTCAGATTCGGTTTATAGGTCCTTTTACAATCAATGTTAAGATTTAGAAGAAGAAAGTTATAACAAAGCACCGTAAAAATATTAAAGATATATAAATGGCACTGAAATTGCTTATTTAAAAATGAAATATAGATAAATGATAAGACGAGGTGGTTATGTCAGAACAAGAGCATGAATTACATATAGATAATGATTTTTTTATACAAGAGCAGACAACTACGGCACTCATTAACCCAACCTCTTTTTTAGAACATATTTCCGTACAAACCAACCTATTTGAGCAGCTAAAATCACAGTTTTTTAATGAGATGCTTGATGATGTAACATCAAATGGTGCGGCTTCTAAAAAAATTGAGCAATGGTTGAGTATCCGTACTCTAGATGAATTAAAAGAATTGAATGCTCAAGCGAAGCAACATTTTCTTTATCACGGCATTACTTTTAACGTATATGGTGATAAAGAAGGTGCAGAGCGAACAATTCCTTTTGATTTAATTCCAAGGGTGATTGAAAAAAAACAATGGGAGAAAATAGCTTCGGGCTGTGCGCAGCGTGTTAAAGCATTAAATTACTTTTTAGATGATATTTATCACGGACAACATATTTTAAAAGAACAGCTCATTCCCGAAGAACAAATTATGGGGAATGATGCTTTTCAGCCACATATGCTTAAACATTCTCTGAAAGGTAAAATTTATTCACAAATTAGCGGAATTGATATTATCCGTGATGGCGAGGGAGAATTTTTTGTACTTGAGGATAATTTAAGAACACCTTCTGGTGTCTCTTATATGATCGAAAGCAGAAATATTAGTCAGCAATTGATGCCGGAGCTATGTGCAACCAATAATTTACAGGGAATTGAGCATTATCCAAAACTTTTAAAAGAAATATTGCAGGAAAATTCACCTGCGGACAGGCCTTTTATTGTGGTGTTAACACCTGGTCGCTTTAACAGTGCTTATTATGAGCATGCTTTTTTAGCCCGAGAAATGGATGTGCCATTGGTTACAAATCGGGATTTATTTGTAGAAAGTGACCAAGTTTTTGTTAAAACCATTCGTGGACGTCAAAAAGTAGATGTAATTTATCGCCGTCTAGATGATGATTTTCTAGATCCTTTGGCATTTCGACCAGATAGTGCTCTTGGAGTAGCAGGTCTGATGTCTGCCTATTTGCAAAAAAATGTTGTAATTGCGAATGCACCTGGGACAGGGGTGGCTGATGATAAATCTATTTATCCTTATGTTGATCAAATGATCCAATATTATTTGGGTGAAACGCCAGTTCTAAAAAATGTACCTACTTACCAGTGCCGTAAAGAAGAACATTTAGATTATGTTCTTTCTAATCTTGAGCAATTGGTAGTTAAAGAAGCACAGGGTTCTGGGGGCTATGGCATGTTAATTGGTCCTAAGGCAAGCTCTTGTGAGATTGATGACTTTAGAAAAAAATTGATTGCTACACCCCACATGTATATTGCGCAGCCTACATTGGCTTTATCCGTTGCTCCTACGCTAACAACTGGCGGAGTGGCTGAACGACATATCGATTTACGTCCATTTGTATTAAGTTCACCTTATCGGACAGAGATAGTGCCAGGGGGCTTAACACGTGTAGCTATGCAGGCCGGATCCTTAGTCGTAAATTCTTCACAAGGCGGTGGCATAAAAGATACATGGGTGGTTGAAACATTACATTCCTAATTGTGGGTTAAAGAGGAACTTTATGGTTTTACTCAATTCGAGTGCGCATCAAATATATTGGTTAGGCCGTTATTTAATGCGAGTTAAATTTGCGGTCTATCATTTACCTTTTACAGAAGATGAGAAAGCTACACAATTTGCAGCAGCATTTGGTCTGGATATAGAAAATGCTGAATTACTAAATCACTATATGTTAGACAAGAAGCAAACATTTTCATTACTGAACCAGTTCGTTGTTGCTAAAGATAATATTCAGGAGTTAAGAGGCGTATTGTCATCAAATGCTTATGCAGAATTAAACAATGCTCTCAAGATGATTCAAGCTCAACCTGACGCTGTAAGAAAGGTTGTTGGACAATGTACTCAGATAATTGAGGCAGAGCATGACGATGTTTGTTTGTTTTTTGATCTTGGTCAAAAAGTAGAACAATTTGATATAGAACTGCGTTTTGGTCAGGAGTTAACGTCTCTTATTTCTGAACTTGATGTTTTAGTACGAAGACTTGGCAATTTAGATTGGAAAAAAGTAGATCAGCATTGGCAAGTTCTCAGGCAACAACCCACTTGGGATGCTTATTATACTTTTACGCAGCAGTTGGAATATATGTTTGAGGTCTGATTATGAAATTGATGGTTAATCATCAAACGCATTATAGCTATACTGAAACTGCTCGAAATAGCGTTCAGTATATTAAAATGATGCCTCAAACATCACCCCATCAACATGTTATGAATTGGGCGATTAGTGTACCAGGTGAAAAAACGATAAAAAGGGATATATTTAATAATGTATGGATGACGGCCAGTCAGCGTTATGAATATCAGCATCTTACATTTATGGCACAAGGTATCATTGAACTTCAAAATAGGGAGCTTGGTTGCGTAGATTTATCTACACCGATAAATTTGTTTTTGCAAATTACAGGAGCTACACGATGTGATCCAGAAATGTTGGACTTTGCCAAAAAAATTGTAACTGTTAAAGACCGACAGCATATTGCATTATTAAGTGAACACATTTTACAACAAATACTCTATCAACCTGATAGTACATCGGTTCAGACGACTGCGACAGAAGCATTTCATGCTGGACAAGGTGTATGTCAGGATCATGCACATGTTTTAATTGCGATGTGTCGTGCGCTACAATTACCAGCACGTTATGTCTCTGGTTATCTATTTAATCAAAATTATCCCCACCTTGCCAGTCACGCTTGGGCGGAAGTATTTTTAGAAAATCAGTGGTATTGTTTTGATGTAAGCAATCAGTTGTTTACACCCAAACATCATATCTATCTTGCAGTTGGTCGTGATTATCTCGATGTTGCACCTATTCGTGGTGTAAGAGAGCAAGGTGGAGTGGAAAACATGATGTCTGTGGTTCAAGTGTTGGCATGTTGAATGTAAAGAGAATGAAATGACCTATTGTTGTGCGCTTAGATTGGAACAAGGTTTAGTGTTTATTAGTGACACGAGAACTAATGCAGGAGTTGATCATATTTCTGTGTTCCGAAAATTGCATACTTTCGGCGTTACTGGAGAGCGTTTCATGGCTTTACAAACAGCAGGTAATTTAGCAACGACACAAGCTGTTATAGGTCATTTGCAAAATGCTCTCACTTTGCAGCAAGAACCTAACTTATATAGTGTCAATACGATGTTTGAGGCGGCTGAACTGATTGGTAAAACCTTAAAAAGTGTTTTAGAGGATATTAGTTCAGACACTCAAGAACAAATGAATTATGCGTGTAGTATTTTAATAGGTGGGCAAATTAAAGGCGGTGAAATGCAGCTTTATAATGTCTATCCGCAAGGTAATTTTATTTGTGCAACTACGGATACACCCTATTTTCAAATAGGAGAAAGCAAATACGGAAAACCTATTTTGGATCGTGCTTTATATTATGCGATGCCGCTAGATGATGCATTACGTTGTAGTTTGATTTCTTTTGATTCAACCTTGCGCTCAAATGTTTCTGTTGGCTTGCCGCTTGATGCATTGGTTTACAATAAAGATAGTTTCATTATTCCGGTGGGTAAGCGAATTACCGAAGATGATCCGTATTTTTCACAAATTAGTAAACAATGGTCCGATACTTTACGCCGTGGTTTGCAAGAATTGCCAAAACCGACTGATGATTACTGGCGATAAAATTTTTAAAAGCTGATAAAAAAATCCAAGCATGCTTGGATTTTTTTTATATTTTATTATTTAACTGCTTTTACGAATAGGGCGATTACTTAAGCGACAGAGTAATTCATATCCTATTGTTCCGTTTGCATCGGCGACATCATCAACCAGGCGGTGTGCTCCCCAAAGTTCGACTTGAGAACCTAATTTAACTTGAATAGCTGTAACGTCAATTGCAAGCATATCCATGCTGACTCTGCCGACTATAGGACATAATTGCCCATTAATCGCTACATAATTTTGTTTAATATAAGCTCTCGGATATCCGTCACCATAGCCAATAGAAACTATTGCAATATCCATTTTTTGTTGCGCACAGAAGGTTGAACCATAACCTACATGTGCTCCAGCTTGAATGTGATTCAATGCAATCACTTCTGCTGTAAAGGACATGACTGGTTTTAGCTCAAGATCATGTACTGTTTTATCTGCAAAAGGCGAAGCGCCGTAAAGCATAATGCCCGGGCGAACATAGTCAAAATGTAATTCTGGCCATTTATAAATAGCAGCAGAATTACAGCAAGATGCTAAAACAGGATCACAAGCTTGCTTAACCTGTAAAAATTGTTGTTTTTGTTGCTCATTGAGTGGATGGTCCACATCTGCATTTGCGAAATGCATCGCTAGTACACAGGTAAAGCCTTCAGATTTTAAAGTTTTAATGACTTCAATAATTTCAGGAACTTTAAATCCTAAACGGTTCATGCCGCTATTAAGCTTAACCCAGACTTTTAAGCCTTGAGCGATGTATTCTTGCTTATGTTTAATTAACCATTCAAACTGCTGTTGATGGTGAATCACACATTCAAATTTTTGCTTAATTGCAATAGGCATTTCATCTTCAGAAAATGCCCCTTCAATTAAAGTAATAGGTTGTTGAAATCCAAGTTCGCGAATTTCTAAACCTTCTTGTAGGCAGGCGACACCAAAGGCATCTGAGGCATTTAAGGCTGCTAAACAGTCTTTGATTCCATGTCCGTAAGCATTAGCTTTGACCATACTTACAATTTTTGAATTTGCTGCGAGTTGTTTGACACGGTTTAAATTATATTGAAGCGCATGGCGATCAATATAAACTGTTGCTTGGCGCACCCTCATTTACTCCTTTGGGCTAGAGATAGAGTTTATTCTTCATCATCATATTGGCTGTAATACTCAGGAGAGAGATTACTAAATCGAGTATATTGACCTTCGAAAGCAAGGCGAACTGAACCAATTGGACCGTTACGCTGTTTACCAATAATAATCTCTGCGGTACCAGCTTCTTTCGACTCTTTGTTATAAACCTCATCACGGTAAATAAACATAATTAAGTCGGCATCCTGCTCAATCGCACCAGATTCACGTAAGTCTGACATTACTGGGCGTTTATTTGGTCGGTTTTCCAGACTTCGGTTAAGCTGGGAAAGTGCGATAACAGGGCAGTGCATTTCTTTTGCTAAGGCTTTCAAGCTACGTGAAATTTCTGAAATCTCACCCACACGGTTATCACCCATGCCAGGAACTTTCATGAGCTGTAAATAATCGACCATGATACAGCCGATTTTACCATCATGCATTTTGGCAATGCGTCGAGCACGGGCACGAAGTTCCGTTGGAGGTAGGGCAGATGAGTCATCAATATACAAATGCATTTGTTGAAGCTGCAAAATTGTGCCAGTAACTTTGGTCCATTCATCAGCATCTAAGTTCCCCGAACGTAAATGTCCTTGGTGAACTTTACCCATTGCAGAAATAAGACGCATCGCAATTGAGTCTGCTGGCATCTCCATTGAGAATACCAGAGCGGGTAGCTTGTTATATTGTAGAACGCTTTCAACCAAATTCATGGCGAAAGTGGTTTTACCCATAGATGGACGCGCAGCAACAATAATTAAGTCACCAGCTTGCATACCAGATGTTTTATTATCCAGTTCTAAGAAACCTGTGGTTAAACCAGTAATATTGCCATCTAGTTTTGAAAGCTCATCAAGTTTACTAATTACATCGGCGGTAACAGAACTAATAGATTTAGGACCTGCATCTTTTTTATTGTTATTGTGCTGTTCTGCTAAAGAGAAAATACTGGTTTCTGCTAGATCTAGAATTTCACTAACACCTCGACCTTTTGTGTCATAAGCATTTTGTAAAATTTCAGTACTGACTTTGATCATACTACGAAGTGTAGAGAATTCTTTAATTTTGGTGGCATAAGTTTCCAAGTTGTAGAAACTTGATGGTGAATCAGCCATAAGTTGCATTAAATATTCTTCGCCACCAATAGCATCAAGTAAATTTTGTTTTAAAAGCCAATCGCTAACTAAGACCGCATCATAAGGTGAATTTTCTTGTGCGAGTTTTTCGATTGCACGGTAAATATATTTATGGCGAGTCGCATAGAAATCATTTTCTTTTAACATATCACTAACTTGCTCGAAAGATTCGGCAACTGTCATTAGTGCAGCAAGTACAGCTTGCTCAATGGCTAAATTGTGTGGAGGAGTGCGAAACTCTTTAAGTTGACCTGATTCACTCGTCTTATTTTCTGTTGGAGATGAACGGGTTAAAGAACTGGCATTCGCCTGAGACATAATTGGACCTGATGATAAAGAAAGGTGTACGCAAATAGCCTGTGAGGCCGAGAACTATCTTAAAACAAAATTAAATAAACTACCTAATTAAAAAACCAATTAAACTAAAGAACTGATCAGGAATTAATATATCTTATTTTAAAAATAGGGCACATAAAAAAAGAGCATGCAAAAGCATGCTCTTTTTTTGATGAGAAATTACTCAGATACGATAGTAACGAGAACTTCTGCAACAACATCATGATGCAATTGGATTGCGATGTTGAATTCACCAGTGTGACGAAGCGCGCCATTCGGTAAACGAACTTCTGCACGGTCAACTGTAAGACCAGCATTCGTTAAAGCGTCAGCGATGTCACGAGTACCGATAGAACCGAAGAGTTTACCTTCGTCACCAGCTTTAGCAGTGATAACGATGTTAACTTCATTCAATTGTTCAGCACGTGCTTGAGCAGCAGCTAAAATTTCAGCTTCTTGCTTCTCAAGTTCAGCGCGACGAGCTTCGAAAGCAGCAGTGTTAGCTTCAGTAGCTGCAACTGCTTTACCTTGAGGGATAAGGAAGTTACGGCCGTAACCAGCTTTAACTGATACTTTATCGCCTAATTTACCAAGGTTTTTAATGCGTTGTAATAAGATAACGTCCACAGATCACCTCACTTATGGTTGTCAGTGTACGGAATCAAAGACAAATAGCGAGCTTGTTTGATAGCAAGTGCTAATTGACGTTGATAACGAGCTTTAGTACCAGTGATACGGCTAGGAACAATCTTGCCGTTTTCAGTGATGTACTGTTTTAAAGTGTCGATATCTTTGTAGTCGATGTACACAACATTCTCAGCTGTAAAGCGGCAGAACTTGCGACGACGGTAAAAACGTGCCATTGATGTTCTCCTTATTCAGCTTCGTGAGTAACTTGCTGTGCTTCTTCGCGTTGAGCTTTACGCGCACGCTTTTCTTCAGCACTTTTAGCAAGCAATGACTCTTCAGTGATTGCGTGTTCACGACGGATGATAAGGTTACGAATGATCGCGTCGTTATAACGGAATAATTCTTCTAGCTCATCAAGCGTAGTTTGACCACATTCAACATTCATAAGAATGTAGTGTGCTTTGTGAATTTTGTTAATTGGGTAAGCCAATTGACGACGGCCCCAATCTTCTAAACGGTGAATTTGACCTTCAGCTTCTTTGATCTGAGAGATATAGCGTTCAACCATACCTACAACTTGATCGCTTTGATCTGGGTGTACTAAAAGTACGATTTCGTAATGACGCATTGTCAGCTCCTTACGGTTTAAACAGCCCCTAATAAATAAAAAATTAGAAGCAAGGAGTCATAACTTAATAAGTTATGTCGCAAAATTTGCGAAGGCTGAATTATAGGTAAAAATTCGACTAAAAACAAATTTTTTGATGAGAAAAGTAAAATTTCTTTACTAGAAGGAGGAAATCCTCCCTTATTTAAAAGAGAGGAAGATTTGGAGCAGGGGATTGATAGGTAAAGCTAAAGCTCAAACTTAACAGGGTAATTAATATGACCGAGTAAAGGAAAAAACGTTTAGCCCAAAGTTGGTCATTTTCAGCTTTAAATCCAATAATTGATAAATATAACCAATATGCTGTTAATGCATTAAAGGTTACTAGGAAAAATATATTGGTATAGCCAAAACAATATAAACCATTCAATACGGCTGCAAACAACAGAATATAAATGACACACTCTACTTTCGTGCGATAAATAGAACGTGCAACTGGCAGAATGGGGATTCCCGCATTTTTGTAATCGTCAAAACGATAAATAGCAATTGCCCATGAATGTGGCATTTGCCATAGCGCATAAGCCAAAAACAAAAGTAAGGCGGCTACATCAAAATGATGAGTTACTGCTGTATAACCAATAACAGGAGGACTCGCTCCGGAAATACTACCAATTACGGTTTGATGGATTGAGGTACGTTTTGTCCACAAACTATAAAAACCGACATAGACAATAAAACCAATTATTGCAAACAAGAAAGCGTAAGCATTTACACCGAACCACAAAATACTAAAACCGATAAATCCCAGAACAAATGCATACATAAGTGCAACAGTAGGAGAGATGGTTTTTTTGACCAATGCACGGTTTTGCGTGCGCTGCATTTTGATATCGATATCTTGGTCTATAACATTATTTACAACACAACCAGAAGCAACAACTAAAGTTGTTCCAAGTAAGGTGAGTAGTAATAATAAGATGTCTATAGAGCCTTGGGCGGCTAAGAAAAAGCCGCCCAAGGTGGTAATGAAATTACCGAAGAGAATTCCTGGTTTAGTCAGGAATAGATATTTTTTCAACATGACAATCAGTTTAGATCATCATATTGTAGTGAAGGTAATTCATAATCCACACAGAACCGATTAAAAGTACAGCGATACATAAGATTGTGTAGATGAATGCAATCATATTCCAGCGTTGTTCAGATGATGTATTCATGTGTAGGAAGTACACAAGCTGTACAAGAACCTGAGCAACAGCAGTGATTGCAATTACTGTAACTAAGATGCCACGACTGAAACCACCAGCCATCACCATCCCGAACGGGATGATGGTGAGGATAACAGAAAGGATAAATCCAACAGTGTATTGCTTAAAGTTACCGTGTGACGCACCTGCAGCATTATGGTCATGACTACTCATTAGAGAACTCCCAGTAAGTAAACGACGCTGAATACACAGATCCAAACGATGTCAAGGAAGTGCCAGAACAAGCTTAAGCAAGCTAGACGACGTGTATTCGGTAATGTCAAACCTTTAGTTTTGATTTGATACATCAAGACCAACATCCACACTAAACCAGAAGTTACGTGGATACCGTGTGTACCAACCAAAGTAAAGAACGATGATAAGAATGCACTGTGAGTTGGACCATGACCTTCATGTACAAGGTGATGGAACTCATAAAGTTCCATTCCAATGAACGTTGCACCAAAAAGGAATGTAATAAATAACCAAGTGATGACTTGATTTACATTCTTTTTATAAGATGCAAGTACAGCAAAACCGAAAGTTACCGATGAAATCAATAAGGCAAATGTTTCAGTTAACACGTAACCTAATGAGTCATGGAACAGGTCATATGCACTTGGAGTTCCTGGTGGAATATGACTGCTTAATACAGCGAACGCAATGAAGAGTGATCCGAAAAGAATCAAGTCACTCATCAAGTATGTCCAGAAACCAAAGACCGTTAAGTCGGTATCATCATGTTCATGATGACCATCGTGGCCGTGGTTGTCGTGATGAAGTACTTCAGCCATTTCCTTAGTCCTTCTTCAAGTGTTTTTCAAGTAAAGCATAGCGTTCGTTTTCAATACGCTCAACTTCAGCAGCCGGAACATAGTAATCAACATTCTTAGTGAATGAGCTTACGATCAAGCTAACAACAGCTGAAACGAATGAAACAACAACAAGCCACCAAATATGCCAAATGAGTGCAAAGCCAAGGATCGTAATGAACATTGCAATGACAAAACCAGCAGCACGATCAGTCGGCATGTGGATGTCTTCATATTTAGTGTTACGTGCGTATGCTACACCATTTTCTTTGTCAGTCCAGAAACGGTCAATGCCGCTTGCATCTGGTTCATGCGCAAAGTTATAGAACGGAGCAGGGGAAGAAGTCGCCCATTCAAGCGTACGTGCATCCCATGGATCGCCTGTAAGGTCCATGTTGTCTTTGCGTTGTAAGAAACCAACAATGATTTGCATTAAGAAACATGCAATACCAATCGCAACGAGAACAGCACCAAATAATGCAATTGCAAGGTAAGGATCCCATTCTGGGTTGTCATATGTATTCAAACGACGAGTCATACCCATGAAACCAAGGATATAAAGTGGCATGAATGCAAAATAGAAACCGAAGAACCAGAACCAGAACGCAGCTTTACCCCATGCTTCATTGAGCTTCCAACCAAACATTTTTGGCCAGTAGTAAATGATGCCGGCAAACATACCAAACACCACACCACCGATAATTACGTTATGGAAGTGAGCGATCAAGAATAATGAGTTGTGTACAAGGAAGTCCGCAGGTGGAACAGCCATAAGTACACCAGTTAAACCACCGATACCAAATGTTATAAGGAAGCCAAGCGTCCACAACATTGGAGTAGTAAAGGTGATGCGACCTTTATACATGGTGAATAACCAAGAGAAGATTTTCACACCAGTAGGAATCGCAATAACCATGGTCATGATACCGAAGAACGCGTTAACGTTCGCACCAGCACCCATGGTAAAGAAGTGGTGAAGCCATACAACGAACGCAAGAACAGTAATCGCGATAGTTGCATACACCATAGACTTGTAACCGAACAACGCTTTACGAGAGAAGGTTGCAACGATTTCTGAGTATAGACCAAATGCTGGTAATACTAAGATATATACTTCAGGGTGACCCCATGTCCAGATCAAGTTCACATAAAGCATTGGGCTACCGCCAAGCTCATTTGTGAAGAAATGGAAGCCGAAGTAACGGTCTAGAGTTAACATTGCAAGTGTACCTGTTAATACAGGGAACGATGCAATAATTAATACAGCCGTACAAAGTGAAGTCCACGTAAAAATAGGCATATCCATCAATTTCATGCCAGGTGCACGCATTTTGATGATGGTAACGAAGAAGTTAACACCAGATAAAAGCGTACCTAGACCAGAAACCTGAAGTGCCCAGATATAGTAGTCAACACCTACACCAGGAGAATATTGAATGCCAGACAGAGGAGGGTAAGCCATCCAACCAGTCGCAGCAAATTCACCTAATACAAGTGAAAGCATCATCAAACCAGCAGCACCAGCGAATAACCAGAAGCTTAAAGAGTTCAATAATGGGAATGCAACGTCACGAGCACCAATCTGTAAAGGTACAGAGATGTTCATCATACCAACAACGAGACCCATTGCTACGAAGAAGATCATGATTACACCGTGTGCGGTGAAGATCTGGTCGTAATGGTCTGGATGTAGATAACCTTCGCCGCCGCCTTTAGCGAGGAAAAGTTGTAGACGCATCATAATTGCATCGGCGAAACCACGCAAAAGCATGACCACAGATACAAGAATGTACATGATACCAATTTTTTTATGGTCTACCGTAATAAACCACTCATTCCACAAATATCCCCATTTTTTGAAATAGGTGATACCGCCAAGCACAACAATTGCACCAAGTGCCATAAGGACCATGGTGACAAGCACGATTGGCTCTGTCGGGATAGAGTCCCAACCCAGTTTACCAAAAATCATATCCATGTCTTATTCCCCTTGAGCAGCGTGTTCAGCTGCAGCATGAGTGTCAGCTGTTGCATGCGCAGCAGAGTGGTCAACACCATGATAGTTACTCATATAATGGTTGATAATTGTTTCAAACAATTTTGGTTCAACTGAAGAGTAATAAGTCACAGGGTGTGGCTTAGTCGGGAACGGTTTCATAGCTTCAGCTTTAGCAAGCGCTTCTTCGTCACCAGCAGCTTTAGCACGATTTACTAAATGCTCGATTTGGTGCTTAGAACGATCGCCATCACGTAAGGTTGCTAATTCAGCTTGGTCAAGCGTAGTTTTTTGAACTGCTTCTGGATTAATAGTAGAACCATTACCAGCTTTTACAGCTGCTACCCATTCGTTGAATTGTTGCTCTGTAACACTATGCGCCTTGAAACGCATTTGAGAGAAACCATAACCTGAGTAGTTAGAAGAGAAACCACGATATACGCCAGTTTCATTTGCTAACAAATGAAGGTGAGTTTGCATACCTGCCATTGCGTAAATCTGGCCGCCTAACTGTGGAATGAAGAATGAGTTCATTGTAAAGTTAGAGGTGATTTTAAAGCTTAACGGAGTTTTTTCAGGGAAACGTACTTCGTTAACTGTTGCAATGTTTTGTTCAGGATAAATGAAGATCCACTTAAACTGTTCAGCAACAACTTGAATAGTTAAAGGAGCTTTATCTGATTCTAAAGGACGGTATGGGTCATACTTGTGGGAACCCCACCAAGTTAACCAAGCTAAAATACCAATAATAATGACAGGGATACCCCATACTACAACTTCAATTGTAGTTGAGTGTGCCCATGTAGGTTTATAGTCTGCATCTTTATTTGACGCGCGATATTTCCAACCAAACCATAATGCCATGATGATTGAAGGAATCACCACAAGTAACATTAAATAGATCGCAGTCATCATAAGGTCACTTTGACCTTGACCAACTGGACCTTTAGAGTTTAGAAGTACCATATCACCACCACACCCAGTCAAAAGTGCGGCAAGCGTTGATAAAGACAATACAGCTAAAATCGTTTGTCTCATTTTACAACCTCGGTGAAGAGTCCCATTCCCTAATTAAATATGGGATAGCGATTAAAGTGTCGCATGATTGAGAACGCTAATCCTTAAATTTAGACTTCTCAATTATATGACACCGCTACGTTGTAGGGCATTATGCCTCATATCGACAAACTAAGCTATACATAAAGTAGCCTGAAATAATTGTTTTAAAACCCGATTTTTTTTGTAGGGTATCTAATCTCTATAGAGCTTTTATTTAAATATCAACTCTCTATAGAAAAAAGGAGGCGAGGTGCCTCCTTTTTTTTTAGACCTTAAATGAATGAGTCATTCGCTATCATTTGATCACTTTTGTTCTTGCAATTTTGTCATGTAGCGCTTGTCGCTTTTGCCCTAATGCAAAAGCATAGTCAATAATTGTACTAATAGGCATAAACAGCAAGTTGAGTATGATGAAAACAATACTTCTTAATAAGAAGATGCGAGTTAAATTAACTTTACCATTGCTCTCGGCATCTACAATTTTAATTCCAACAATTTTCTTACCTATACTTTGCCCAAACTTTGTTAAAAGAAAGGCTTGAATTGCAAGCATGATTACGACGTAAACAAGCATAGAATGCCAAGCTTCTATAGGGATTAAAGTGAAAAGCTGGTGTTGTAGTTCTGCTGCTTTAGTTGAAGCAACTTCAGTTGATTGCATTTGTTTTTGCAACTCAAATAATTGCTTATACTGAGATTCATTAAAGAAAAAAGAAGGAATTGCAGCTATTGGTAACCAAAGCAATAAATCAATAATTTTTGCCAAAGCTCGAGATGGAATAGAGGCAAGTTCGTGAATTTTAGGCTCTACACGAATTTGACGAATCGTTTCATTAGGTGAGCTGTTTGTGTTTATGACAGGTGCAGAATAACCGATAGGTTGATATACAAGTTTACCTTGGGTTAATTCTCCTAAAGCTTTCCATTCTGTCATGCCTTCATGCCAAGCTAAATCAGTTAACAAAATCTGTTGGCTAGCCAACATTTGATTTACTTGCTCTAAGGTGTAAGGCCCAGCTTGTTGATTATTACGTGCCAAGTAAATTTGCATAAATAAAAATTCTCTGTTCTAAAGATGAAAAAAGACCCACGGATGGGCCTTTTTTTATAACATATTAGATTTGTTTGATTTTTTCTTCAGCAAGGAAGAACCATGTATCTAAAACTGAGTCTGGGTTAAGAGAAACAGACTCAATACCTTGTTCCATTAACCACTTTGCAAGATCGGGATGATCTGAAGGACCTTGACCACAGATACCTACATATTTACCCGCTTTACGGCAGGCATGGATTGCCATTGAAAGAAGTGCTTTAACTGCTGCATCACGCTCATCGAACAGGTGTGAAACAATACCTGAGTCACGGTCAAGACCTAGTGTTAACTGAGTTAAATCATTCGAACCGATAGAGAAACCATCGAAGTGCTCTAGGAATTGTTCAGCTAACAGGGCGTTAGTTGGTAATTCACACATCATGATTACTTTTAAACCGTTCTCACCACGTCTCAAACCATTTTGTGCTAGTAACTCAATAACGCGTTTTGCTTCAGATACAGTACGTACAAAAGGAATCATGATTTGAATATTGGTTAGACCCATTTCATCACGAGCTTTCTTAAGTGCACGGCATTCTAATTCGAAACAGTCACGGAAGTTATCAGATACATAACGGCTTGCACCACGGAAACCGAGCATTGGGTTTTCTTCTTCAGGCTCGTATAACTTACCGCCAATCAAGTTTGCATATTCATTTGATTTGAAGTCAGACATACGAACAATAACTGGCTTGTCACCGAATGCAGCAGCGAGAGTCGCAATACCTTCAACCAATTTCTCAACATAGAAATCTACAGGTGAAGCATAACCAGCAGTACGAGTCAGAACTGCAGCACGAGTTTCACGAGGTAGGCTATCAATGTTGAGTAGCGCTTTAGGATGCACGCCGATCATACGGTTAATAATGAATTCAAGACGAGCAAGACCAATACCTTCATTTGGAATTTGAGCAAAGTCAAACGCGCGGTCTGGGTTACCTACGTTCATCATAATTTTGAACGAAAGCTTAGGCATAGATTCAATTGAGTTACGTTGAACTTCGAAATCTAAAGCGCCTTCGTAGATGAAGCCAGTATCACCTTCAGCACAAGAAACAGTTACTTCTTGACCATCAGTCAATACTTCTGTTGCATTACCACAACCTACAATAGCAGGTACACCAAGTTCACGAGCAATAATTGCCGCGTGACATGTACGACCACCACGGTTAGTAATAATTGCCGCGGCACGTTTCATTACCGGTTCCCAATCAGGGTCGGTCATATCTGATACAAGAACGTCGCCTTCTTGAACTTTGTCCATTTCTTTAATTGAGCTAATGATGCGGACTTTACCAGAACCAATACGTTGACCAATTGAACGACCTTCACAAAGAACAGTACCTCTTTGTTTAAGAAGATAGCGCTCCATTGTGCCTACATTTTGACGGCTTTTTACCGTTTCAGGACGAGCTTGAACAATATAAATTTGACCATCATCGCCATCTTTCGCCCATTCGATATCCATTGGCGCACCGTAGTGCTGCTCAATAATAAGCGCTTGTTTGGCTAGTTCTTGTAACTCATGATCATTTAAAGCAAATTGTTGGCGCTCTTGTTTCTCAACATCAACAACGACAACAGATTTACCAGCAGAACCTTCTTCACCATAAATCATTTTCTGGTGTTTTGAACCAAGGTTGCGGCGTAAAACTGAATGTCTACCTGCATTTAATAGTGGTTTAGATAAGTAAAATTCATCTGGGTTAACTGCACCCTGTACAACCATTTCACCTAAACCATAAGATGCGGTAATAAATACAACTTCACGGAAACCAGACTCGGTATCAAGTGTAAACATTACACCCGCAGCGCCAGTTTCAGAACGAACCATACGCTGAACGCCTGCAGAAAGTGCAACGACGTCATGGTCAAAACCTTGATGTACACGGTAAGAAATTGCACGGTCATTATATAAAGAAGCAAATACTTCTTTAATCGCAATAAGAACGTTATCAATACCGCGAATATTCAAGAAAGTTTCTTGCTGACCTGCGAATGAAGCATCTGGTAAATCTTCAGCAGTTGCAGATGAACGAACGGCAACCGCGATTTCTGGGTTGCCATTAGAAAGTGTTGTAAAAGCGGCGCGAATTTCTTGTTCTAGGCTTGCAGTGAGTGGAGTCTCTACAATCCATTGACGAATTTTAGCACCTGTTTCTGCAAGAGCATTTACGTCATCAACATTGAGTTGAGCAAGTTCTGCTTGAATTCGAGCGTTAAGACCGCTTTGATCTAAGAACTCACGATAGGCATCAGCAGTAGTTGCAAAACCGCCTGGTACCGATACACCAGCATTTGATAAATGACTGATCATTTCACCCAAAGATGAGTTTTTCCCACCTACGAGTTCGACATCGTGTTTCCCTAATTTTTCTAGACCGATTACGCGCGCTTCCAAAGTTTTCACTCCACTTTTGCAGTATTAATGTCTATCTTGGCATGAAATTATAAAAATAAAGTGCTTAGTTGAGAATTATACTAAGCGACAGTCATGTAAGATCAGTTTACTATAAAGATTATATAGTACTAAGACAAATGTTTAAGGAGAATTTTAATGTCAGAAAGTAAACAATTTAAGCGAAGCGTTTTTTTTATTTCTGATGGAACTGCAATTACGGCAGAGACTCTTGGACATTCGTTATTAGCACAATTTCCCAATGTAGATTTTGATATTCATATCATGCCGTATATTGCAACCGAAGAGGCTGCAATGGAGATTGTAGTCGAGATTAATCGATGTCAAACCAAAGATGGTTGTCTGCCTTTAGTATTTGATACTTTAGTTGATCCGCATGTGCGAGAAATCATTAATACTGCTAAAGCAGTTAATCTTGATGTATTTGAAGGTTTAATCAGTAAATTAGAACAAGAACTAGGTACGCCACCCACCACATTAGTTGGACAGACACATGCCGTGACTGATTCTGAGTCTTATAAGGCCCGTATTGATGCTGTTCATTTTGCGCTTGATAATGATGATGGAGCGCGTACTCGCCATTATGATAAAGCTGATTTAATCTTAATTGGAGTTTCTCGTTCGGGGAAAACGCCGACCTCTATTTACTTATCGCTTCAATTCGGTATTCGTGTTGCAAACTATCCATTAACAGAAGAAGATTTGGATGATAACCGTTTACCAGCAGTACTAAGACCACATCGTAATAAATTGTTTGGTTTAATGATTGATGCTGAGCGATTAGTTGCGATTCGTAGTGAGCGTAAAGCTAATAGTCGGTATGCAAGTTTTAGTCAATGCCAAATGGAACTTAGAGCAATTGAAGGAATCTATATTTCAGAAGGCATTAAATATTTAAACGTGACTGAAATGTCGATTGAAGAAATTTCAACGCGTGTTTTGCAGATGACAGGATTAAAACGTCGTATTGGTTAATTTAATCAACTGCTTATTTTAACCATTCAATTTATATTATTTATTTATGATTAAATTGAATGGTTTTACATATAAAACACGAGAAAAATAAAAGTTTTAAATATAAAACAAAAAGTTATTAAAACGTTTTTATTGGTTATCGACCTGTGGAGTTTTATAATCTAATTGTGAAATAAAATAAGAATATTGAAAAGAAATGTATATGTTTGAACAGATTTAAAAATTCTAATTATTTAATTTTACTAAATATTTTAAAAAAACAATCAAAAAAAATCCATAATTCAAAAATGTTGACTAGGTCACACTATTTTGCTGTTGTGTGATTGTTTATTTATTTTTAATTATACTTTCCCACCTCGATATGGGACTATCCGATTATCAAAATGCTAAAAAAATGTGTTTTTTCATTGGTATACATCTTGCCTCTTAATTTATATGCTGCTCAAGTGGATGAATTGAGAGAGCAGGCTATTCACACTTATAAAACTGGACAAACTCACCAAGCAATATTTCAATTGGATCAATTGCTAAAAACTTATCCGCATGATCAAAAATTGCTAGCTGATTATTTAGTTGTAATGTCAAATGAAAAAAAAGATCTAATAACTTTTTCTCAGCATTTAGCAAATATTAATTCGGTTACTTTTCCACAATATGGACAGTTACCTTTAATACGTAATTTTCGTGATTTTAAACACTTTAAAAATGCGATTGATTGGTCGAATAAATTTAATATTCAAAAAACACTTGATGGACAGATTTTGTTAGCAGTTTTATACGCTGAAGCTCAGGATGTTACAAAAGCCAAAGCACAGTTAGCACAAATTAATAGTAAAAATTTGAAAACTGATCAACTTGTGCAAATAGCTTATGCTTATCGTCTTATCAATTTACCTGTAGATGCTTTATCTGCAATTGAACAAGCATATAAGCAGCAGCCTAAGTCTTTTGCAGTTTTACAAGAATACAGTTATGACTTAGCGGCTGTGGGGGCTTATAACAAGGCACAGCAGTTATTGCTTGGCAGCGATAAAAATGCAGAAATAGAAGCGTTGCAACACTGGCTACAAGTCAGTGAGTTTTCTCAACGTGTAAATAATGCAATTGCTCGCTATAAATATTTAAATCGGGAAGGCATGTCAGATAGTGAAGCTTTTGCTGAGCTGGATGCTGTGTTGAAGCAAGGCGAGCAAATGCAGCCTTTGATTCAACCGTCAGACCCTAATTATTTAAGATTCCATTATGACTATATATATGCGTTAGATTTCCGTGGACGTGCTCGTACGGTCCTGGATCAATTTACTAAATTAAATGTACCTTTAGAAAAACTACCTGCCTATATTCGTCATGCAATAGCTGATAGTTATTTAGCTGAAAGACAGCCACAGCAAGCTGAACTTGCCTTTAAAACCTTGCTTACTGAAAAAAACTATCCAGATATGACGGTATATACTGGACTGTACTATTCATATATTGAACAAGAAAAATATAAACAAGCCGAACAATTTTTGAGTGAGGTTGATCGACTTGTTCCGATGTATAAATATAGTCAGGCAAAAGGGGTAGACAAAACAAGTCATCCCGACCGTGATGACTATATTACTTTACAGGGCATGCACTTAGCTTATGCAAATCATCTTGATCAAGCAGAAAAGCATTTTCAAAAACAAGTAGATCTTGCGCCTGCCAATGAGGGTTTAATTAATAATCTGGCTCGTGTTGAGCGCTGGAGAGATAAACCTCTACAGTCCAAGCAAACTATTTCTCGTTTAAATGGTTTAACACCTGTTGCCAAAGATACTCGAATTAACCAGATGCAAAATGCTCAAGCTTTAGGAGATATTCCAGAATGGCGTAAAAATACTGAAAGTCTTTTGGAATATTACCCTGAAGATGGTGGAGTAATTAAAAGTCGAAAAGAGTTAGATGACCGCAATAGACCGACAATTTCTCACTCAACAACTTGGGGACAAAGTAAGGCAGATAGTAGTAGCGATTCTGTAAGTGGTCAGAATGGTTTAAAAGACCGCGAAATGGAAACTCGTCTTAATAGTCCATGGATCAAAGATAATTATCGTTTATTCGCTTGGCATCAAGATCGTTACGGAGAATATCGTTTTGGTGATGTACATGACCAACGCTATGGTGTTGGGGCTGAGTGGCAAGCAAATCGTAAGGCATTGTCTGCAATTTTGTCGCAAAGTACAGATGGTGGACAAGCAGGTGTTCGTCTCGATTGGTCGCAATGGTTAAACGACCACTGGCAGTATCAATTGCAATATGACAGTCAGGCTAATATTCCATTACAGGCAATTGATGCTGGTGAAGATGGACAAGCTTACCGTGCTGCTTTGACATGGCAAAAAGATGAGTCACGTCAGATTGGGGCGAGTTATGGCCTAACTGATATTAGTGATGGTAATAAACAACAAGAATTTTCGACTTTTTGGCGCGAACGATTATTTGATGCGCCGCACCATATTACCTACGGGACCGTTCGTGGATTTTATGGCAGCAATAGCCAAGATCAGACTGCCTACTTTAGCCCAAGCAATCACTACAGTGCTGAGTTAAATTTAAGTCATGACTGGGTAACTTGGCGAGAATATGAGCGTTCATTTAAGCAGCATTTTGAAGCTGGAGTGGGCCTCTATAAACAAGCAGATTACTCGGCTAGACCAACATACTCTCTGCAATATCAACATCAATGGCAGCTCTCGCGGACTTGGCAGCTCAATTATGGAGTTGGTTGGCAATACCATCCATACGATGGTCATGATGAACAGCATACCTACGGTATTTTCGGATTTGAAGGGCGTTTTTAATGAATAATATGATGTCAAAAATGTTGAGCTGTGTGTTTGCTTCAACATTATTACCCGTACAATTTTCTCATGCCCGCATTGAAACTGAACTACCAAAAAATCATACGGTTTCTTTAACTTTTCATGATGTGCGAGATGATGTGTTAAAGGAAGGTGACCGTGATGTTTATGCGATTCAGACCAATAATCTGGCACAGTTTTTAGATTGGCTGAGTCAATCTGACTGGAAGCCGATTCGTTTAAAAGACATTGAGGAAGCTCGTAAGCAAGGTAAAGAATTGCCTCATAATTCTATTCTACTTACTTTTGATGATGGGGCTTTGAGTAGTTATAGCCGAGTATTTCCATTACTTAAGCAATATCAGATTCCGGCAGTTTTTGCTCTTCCGACAAGTTGGATAAATGGCAATACACAGGCAGGTTATGAAGCATATGGGCAGGGTAACTTGGTGAACTGGGCTCAAGTTCGTGAAATGCAAGCATCTGGTTTAGCTGAGTTTGCAAGCCATAGTGACGATTTACATCATGGCATATTGGCCAATCCTCAAGGCAATGAGCAACCTGCTGCGACTTCGTATGCATATTTAAAATCGCAATCACGTTATGAAACGGATGCAGAATATCAACAACGTATTTTGCAAGATTTGAAGAAATCCTACGCAGCTTTGAAAAAAGAAGTCGGCGTTAATCCTAAAGCAATTATCTGGCCTTATGGCGCCGTGAATGAGCAACTGGAAAAACTAGCGCAGCAGGCAGGCTTTGAGTTTTCTTTCAGTTTGGGTCGTGATGGTATGAATCGGGTGAGTGATTCAACTTTTAAACGAAGCTTGGTTATAAATAACCCTACAGCTGAACAGCTCACTGAAGGCATGTTAAATATTTTAAATTTTGAAGAGTCAGATTTATTTAAACAGCCTCGTCACTTTGTGAGTATGGATTTAAAGCAGTTAGCAGCGCCACAAAACACCCAAACAGATGAAAAATTAGGGCAGTTGTTATCAAAACTGTATAGCTTAAAAAATAATGCCTTAATCTTAAAACCTTTGGAAGATAAAGATGGAGATGGGCAATATGATGTTGCTTATTTCCCTACAGATAAAATGTCTGTTCAACAAGATATTTTAAACCGTAGTTTATGGCAGGCTCAAACTCGTGCGGGTCAAGCGGTAATATTAGAGTTACCTGCTTATCCTCAAAAAGATAAGCCATTTTTAGCAGTAGATTTGGCAAAAGATATTGCACGCTTAAATAGTAATTTAAGTGGTATTCAGCTTAATGCGGGCACATCTTTAAATTGCGAAATGCAAACCGTAACCGCTCAAGAGAATAGTTGTATTGAACAATCAAAACATCTTGCTCAACTCAGCCAACTTACCAAAAAAGCTGTAAAGCCTTATTTAAATATGAGTAACCAAGGGCAGTTTATTTTATTGCTTACTCCTGATTTAGATCATGCAGAAAATCTACCAGCACTTTTAAAAACACTTTTATCGCAACATGATTTGGTCAATTTGAAGTTCGACATGATTGGTAAGAAAAAGCAATTTAATCAGGTGTTAGCACTATTAAATACGCTTAATGAAAAAGATAAGCAAAGAATTATGCTGACTTTAGTGTTGCCAGAAAATGCTTCAAAGACCAATTGGGAAGAAGTACAGCAAGGGCTCTTTTCGATTCAGCGAACAGGGATCCAGAAGTTCGGGATTGATGGCTATAGTTTTGAAAAATCAAAAGATGTACATCAGTATTTATATAATCCACTTAGTTTGAATTATAGCCCTGTCATGTATCAGCCTTTTGCTGGATTAGTAGAGGGGAAAAAGTAATGAGAGTATTACTCGATATTCTATTTGCTTTTGCCTTTTTATATCCTTTACTCATGGCTTGGACATGGATGGTAGGAGGGCTTTGGTTCTTTTTTAAAAGGGAATACCGCGAACAAACGCTTCCCGAACCAACCAGCGAAGGGTGCAGTATCATTATTCCGTGTTTTAACGAAGAAGCTCAGGTGCGACAAACCATTCGTTATGCACTGCAAACTAAATATCCTAATTTTGAAGTGATTGCAGTCAATGATGGAAGTAGTGATAGAACAGCTGAAATCCTTGATGAATTGTCAGCGCAAGATTCACGACTTCGTGTGGTGCACTTAGCAGAAAATCAGGGTAAGGCTGTAGCTTTAAGATCGGGAGTACTGGTCAGTAAATACGAATATCTTGTTTGTATTGATGGGGATGCATTGTTACATCCGCATGCTGTACTTTGGTTAATGCAACCATTTATTAACTTCCCGCGAATTGGTGCTGTAACGGGGAATCCACGAATTTTAAACCGATCAAGTATTTTAGGAAAATTACAGGTTGGCGAATTTTCTTCGATTATTGGTTTAATTAAACGTGCACAGCGTACATATGGTCGTATTTTTACAGTGTCTGGTGTGATTGCCGCATTCCGTAAAACAGCACTTGTTCGAGTCGGGTTTTGGTCAGACGATAAAATTACTGAAGATATTGATATTTCATGGAAGCTACAGCTGGACCATTGGGATATTCAGTATATTCCACAAGCGCTTTGCTATATCTATATGCCCGAGACATTTAAGGGTTTATGGAAACAGCGCCTTCGCTGGGCACAAGGCGGAGTAGAGGTTCTTATAGAATATATTCCACAAATGTTCAAATTGCGCGTACGTCGTATGTGGCCAGTGATGCTTGAGGCGCTAGTCAGTATTATCTGGTCTTATGTGATGATTATGATATTTACTCTGTTTTTTGTGGGATTGTTTGTTGAGTTACCTCTGCAATGGCAGATCAAAACGCTTATGCCACAGTGGTACGGTGTAATATTAGGCGGAACATGTCTGATACAGTTTTTGGTTAGCTTGTGGATTGATCAGCGCTATGACCGTGGACGCTTCTTTAGAAACTATTTTTGGGTAATCTGGTACCCGTTATTTTTCTGGCTGCTTACTTTATTTACTAGTGTTGTGGCGGTACCAAAGACTTTATTTAACACTAAAAAACGTGCCCGTTGGGTGAGCCCAGACCGCGGCTTCCGTGGAGATAACCCATGAAACCTGAGGAAAACAAGGATATAGAGACTTTAGATATCCCCGAATATATTGATCAACCTGAATATGTGAAAAATAAAACAGCAAACTATACATTGCAAACTATTGGGTGGATTTGTTTGATGTGGTTGCTTTTCCCATTGGTTTCACTGTTTTTATGGGTTTTTGAAGGGCACCTAATTTATGATTATGTCTGGGTCGATCATTTATCAGAAGTTAAGACCTTACTTCATTTAGCATTATTAATCGGGATTAGTGCGCTCATTTTAATTTTGTGGGCGAGTTATAACTGGATTAGGTTCAGTGGTGAAGACCGTCGGACTAAAGCACCGAATAGTTCTGTTGAGCTGCTAGCTGCCCAATTTTCGGTCAGTCCCGAGAGTTTGAGTGAATTACAAAAGAAACAACGCATTATTTTGCATTACGATGATCATGGCAATTTGCAAAAATATGAGTAAATGAGAAAAAGCATGGCCTAAAGCCATGCTTTTTATTTTTATGTAGTTATTCTGATAATGATGTCGACGGGTTGCTCTACACCATCCATGCTGTGAATTGATGTATTGGTTACCTTAACAATAGGCCAAGTTTGTAATTTACAGTTAGATTTTTGGAGTGCAGCATAATAACTATCAGATTTAAAAAATACTTTCTTAGTCGTTGCCATATTGGGGGTTAAAAGGCGCTTAAGCCATGTTTCATTTACTTGAGTTTCAAGAAAACGTAATGCCAGAAGACTTTTTACACGATTGTTAAATAATCTCCGGTTTTTAATAATGAGTGGATGCGTAATTAACTTATGTGTGCCCATTTGACTATGGGGCAAAATAAAGTGAGGTGTAATTTGAAATACAGTCACAAATTTTGCTTGTTGGCAGATTTTTTCAAGATGGGTCACAGTATCTTGATTTGTACCAATAATCGCGACAGATGAATGTGAAAAATCAAACTCTTTAATTGAGGTTGACAGAATAACTTGACCAGCAAAGTCTTCAAAATCTTGAGCCGTATTTTGAAAAATTACTGATTTTGAAGCGTTATTTTTAATATTAATACTCATTTTCCAAAAGTCCTTTTGGTTTTTCAATCATGATGTTTTTATCGTTTTAATATAAATAACCAAGCAGGAAGTTGGGGTAAAGTCTTTTCAGATAGATGGTCATCCCATACTCGAAATCAATTCAAGTATGGGAAAATCAAGTCGAGTTTTAATGTTCTGTTTTTACATTCATGAGTTGCGTAAAACTGTCTAGACGCTTCGCTGTATCGTATATATCACATGTAAAAATAAACTCATCAACATCGTATGTCGTTAAAAGTTTTTGTAAACCAGTGCGAACAGTCTCAACCGAGCCAATCTGTGCCATTGCATAGAAGTTTTCAACGGAAAGCTCTTCTGCTGTATTCCAGAGTCCCTGCATTGATTCAACTGGTGGTTTCAGCTTTAAGCTTTCGCCACGAATTAAGCCTAATACACGTTGGTATGCACTTGTTGCTAAAAACTGTGCTTCTTCATCAGTCTCTGCTACAACAACAGGTACACCCATAGAAACGTAAGGTTTATCTAAATAAGCAGAAGGCTCAAAGTTCTCACGATAGAGTTGGATGGCTTGGCCTAGCATACGTGGTGCAAAATGAGATGCAAATGAGTAGGGAAGTCCAAGTTTTGCCGCCAGTTGCGCACTAAAAAGGCTAGACCCAAGTAACCAAACAGGCACATGTGTATTTTGCCCTGGCGTTGCAATAATTTTTTGTCCTGCTTGCGGTACATCAAAATATTTTAGAATTTCGACAACGTCTTTTGGAAATTGATCTTCTGTTTCTTGATGCCCACGACGTAAAGCTCGCATGGTGAGTTGATCTGTACCAGGAGCACGGCCTAAACCCAGTTCAATACGATTTGGATATAAAGTAGCAAGTGTTCCAAATTGTTCTGCGACAACTAAAGGAGCATGGTTAGGAAGCATAATTCCGCCTGAACCTAAGCGAATATGCTGTGTATGTGCTGCAATAAAACCGAGTAAGACAGCCGTAGCAGAGCTCGCAATTCCATCCATGTTGTGATGTTCTGCAAGCCAGAAACGTTCATAACCTAGTTTCTCTGCATGTTGTGCTAATTCTAATGCGTGACGTAATGAAAATTCGATGGTTTTATCATTACGAATAGGAGCAAGTTCCAAAATTGAAAACTTGGTATCTTGAAGTGATCGCATGCGATATTCTCGAATAAGGGTATATCGAAATACTACGATATATAGGGATTAATGTATATCGTTTTTTTTCGATATTGGGTTTTATCTCTCAATAAAAAAGCACCCGAAGGTGCTCTTTTGATTCATATATGAATTAGCGGTTTTTGTACCAGCCGCGATGTAAACCATTGTCATGACGGCGATGACCACCTTTATAGTAACGACGGTCGCCATCGTCATATCTACGATCATCTCGATCATAACGACTACCACGATCATAGCGATCATTGTAGTCACGATCTTCAGAAACTTTACGACCTAGCGCTGAACCACCCGCAGCACCTACCGCAGCACCGATGTAACCACCGTTGGTACCACCCATATTTTTACCGACTGTATAACCAGCACCACCACCTAAAGCACCGCCAATTGCAGCTTCTGTACGATTACGACGATCACTCGCTGCGGCTGCACCACCAGCACCACCTAAAGCAGCACCAATTGTAGCGCCTGTTGTACCACCCATGCTTTTACCAATTGCTGTACCAACCACACTGCCTAACGCAGAGGTTGCAGCAACACGAGTACCATTATCTGCATGTGCAACCGTCACCATAGACGATGTTGCAATTAATGCACTAGCTAACCAAATATTCATTTTCATCTTGCAGCTCCATGTCCTTTTTACTGAAAGGACAGTATTTTTATCTTGAGATAAATGTAATCAAAAATTTCGTGATAATTATGGAGAACCCCAAAGGCGATACGATAGTTTTGTGTCTGTTTGTATTGTTTGTATTAATCTATGGATAAATCATGAGCAAAAGAGAAAAGATGAATATTTGTTGGTCCTAATAAAAAAGCACCCGAAGGTGCTTAGTGACGTTTCATCAAATTTGATTAGTGATGACGACGGTGTTTTTTCTTCCAATGTTTAGAAGATCTGTCAGCATCGCGGTCTTTAGAAATCTTATTACCTAGAGCAGAACCACCCGCAGCACCTAAAGCAGCGCCAACGTAACCACCATTTGTACCGCCCATGCTTCTACCAACGGTATAACCAGCACCACCACCTAAACCACCGCCAATTGCAGATTCTGTACGGTGACGACGGTCACTTGCAACTGCTGCACCACCAGCACCACCTAAAGCAGCACCAATTGTTGCGCCAGATGTACCACCCATGCTTTTACCAATTGCTGTACCAGCTACACTACCTAAAGCAGAAGCGGCTGCTACATGTGTTGTGTTGTCAGCGTGAGCTACAGTAACCATAGAAGTTGCTAAAACAGCGCTACATAACCAAGCATTTAATTTCATTTTCTACTCCGTGTCCTTAGCAGCAGGACGCTATATCTTTTGTTACGGCAAATGTAACAAAACACGTTTCTCAAAATATGGAGAACCATCAATTCATTATTGTAGTTTAGTGTCTGGTTTGTATGTTTTCTATTAAAATAGAATATTTAATACCCATATAAATAAATATGAGTCTCATTTAATTTTAATGAGTTTATTACTGGCGATCTGAACAGAGAAAATTGATCAAAGCTCTTGTGGCAGAAGACATATGTTTATGTTGTGCGTACAGTAAAGAGAAGGGACGAGTGTGGCCTGCATAAGTCTCGAGTAAAGGTTGTAATTTTCCTTGTCGAATTTTTTCATTAACAATAAAGCTATAACTCTGACATATCCCTATTCCACTTTCAGCAAGAGAAACTACGCCTAAAATATCTTCTTTTACTAAAATCCGATTTGTTGGTGTCCACTGAATTTCTTGATCTACATCTTTAAAGAACCATGGAGTGACCTTACCACTGCTAGGTAATTCAAAGGCGATACATTGGTGATGATTTAATTCTTCTAAGCTTTGAGGAATACCCATACGTTTTAAATAATTAGGTGAAGCAACAAGTTGAAGAGGGGCAAGTTCCAGCGGTCTGGCTACAAGAGAGCTATTAGGAAGATGGCCTTGGCGAATAGCTAAATCAAAACCTTCAGCAATTAAATCAACATTGCGATTAGAGATGCTGATTTCAATTTGAATGTCTGGATATTGCAAAAGAAATTTTTCTAATAAGGGTGGTAAACGATAGTGTCCATAAGTTGTAGGAACGCTTAATTTGATTTTTCCAGAAATTTGAAGTTGTTCGCCTTGAATTAGACGCTCTGCATGGTCAATTAACTGAAAAGCATGCTGCATTTTCTCATAATAAAGTTGACCTGCTTCAGTCAGGCTCAGATGACGAGTAGTTCTTCTAAAAAACTGGATACCCAACTTTTTCTCTAGCCGTGTAATTGTTCTACTAATGACTGAAGGCGTTGTGGACAAATGAATTGCAGTTGCACTAATAGAAAGCTTTTCAGCCACAATTAAAAATACTTCAACATCGGCAAGATGGTCAAATTGACGAGACATTTTGTCCTCAAACGCAAAAAAGATTTGTAAATGTGGTTGTTTTTCTACCTTGCTGGCAAAAATAGAATATATCCATCCTAGTTATAAATCCAGCACAAGGCTGGAATGAAGGTTGAATGATGAAATCTCTAAATAAAATAATGCTTGCAGTAGTTACCGCTTCAGCAGCATTAAGTGCAAATGCTGCTCATGTATTAGTTGTATTGTCTGATGAAGGGCAGTTAGAGCTGAAAAATGGTCATATTTTTAAAACAGGCTTTTATTTAAATGAGTTGATGCAGCCTACAAAAATGCTTTTAGATGCTGGGCACACAGTAACTTTCGCTACACCCAAAGGGAAAGCCCCAACCTTAGATGAGTCATCAAATAGTGCGATGTACTTTAATCAAGACGAAAAAGCATTAAAGCAATATGCGGGTTTATTGCATGATCTAAAGTTAACATCACCTCAAGATTCTCCAGTTTTAAGCCTGTCTCGTATTGAGCAAATTGGTATTGATCAGTTTGATGCTATTTATATTCCAGGTGGCCATGCACCTATGCAAGATCTATTAAAAGATAAACAGCTTGGGAAAGTTTTGACGGCTTTTCATAAAGCTAAAAAACCTACAGCTCTGGTTTGCCATGGCCCTATTGCATTGATGTCAACATTACCGAATGCTGCTGAAGTCGTTCAGCAACTTGAGCAAGGCAAAACCGTAAAAACTGGAGAGTGGATTTATAAGAACTATCGGATGACTGTGATTAGTAACCAAGAAGAAGAACAAGCGAAGGCTTTGTTAAAAGGTGGTGAAATGAAGTTCTATCCACAAACGGCATTACAGTCAATTGGTGGTAAATATCAAAGTAATACGAATGCTTGGACCCCAAATTTAGTGGTGGATCGTGAACTTATTACGGGACAAAATCCGGCCTCGGCTGTTCTGGTGGGTAAAACATTATTAGAAAAATTAAAATAAATAGACATGGTAAAGAGGTTTTATGAATAAAGCCTCTATTGCCAGATTGGGTGAAAAAGGTGGCGTATTATTTTCTATAAAAAAGCTAAATTATAGGCGAGTAAATAAATCTCATCTGAAATCATTATATTTATAAGTTGCCACTTACTGTGAAAGTTGATGAATTGGCTGATTATATATGTCATTTGAGCGGCATAATCTGTAAACTATGCGCTATTTTTACGATTTTGCTTATCTTCTATTTACATAGCGTTGGATAAGCTTTTTGGACTTTTGAGATATTTCCTCTTATGAAAGCGTCACTCCGTTTACGACTTGATCAACTCTGTGATCGACATGAAGAACTTACCGCGTTGCTTGCAGATGTAGAAGTCATCTCCGATAACAAACGTTTCCGTAAATTGTCTCGTGAACATAGTGATTTATCTGAAATTACCGAAGTGTGGGGCAAATACCGTCAAGCAGAAGAAGATATTGAAACTGCTGAATTGATGAAGTCTGACCCTGACTTTAAAGATATGGCAGAAGAAGAAATTCAAGCGAATAAAGCGTTGCTTGGAGAATTAGAAAGCCAGCTCAATATTTTGATGATTCCAAAAGATCCAAATGATTCTAATGCAGCTTATTTAGAAATTCGCGCCGGAACGGGTGGTGATGAGGCTGCAATTTTCTCTGGTGACTTATTCCGCATGTACAGTAAATATGCCGAGACACAAAATTGGCGTATAGAAGTACTTTCTGAAAATGAAGGTGAGCATGGTGGCTTTAAAGAAGTCATTTGCCGTGTGGACGGTGATGGAGTATATGGTCGCCTAAAATTTGAAAGTGGTGCGCATCGTGTGCAACGTGTACCTGCAACTGAATCACAAGGTCGTGTGCATACATCGGCTTGTACAGTTGCGATCTTGCCTGAGATTGATGTCGATACAAATGTCGAAATTAACCCAGCAGATTTGCGTATTGATACTTACCGTGCATCTGGTGCAGGTGGTCAGCACATTAACAAAACGGATTCTGCGGTACGTATTACCCACATTCCAACAGGTACAGTTGTTGAATGCCAAGAAGAACGTTCACAGCATAAAAACAAAGCTAAAGCGATGGCATTGCTCGTGTCACGTTTAGAAAATGCGAAACGTGCGGCGGCGGATGCAGCGACGTCTGAAATGCGTCGTGACTTAGTAGGGTCTGGTGACCGTTCTGAACGTATTCGTACTTATAACTACCCACAAGGTCGTATGACTGATCACCGTATTAACCTCACTTTATATAAGTTAGATGCCATTATGGAAGGTGATTTAACTGAATTACTTGATAGCTTGCATCGTGAATATCAAGCAGATCAGCTTGCAATGCTTGCACAGGAAAATGGCGGCTAATGAATATTGCTCAAGCGCTTGCAATTCGTGGTGAGCCTGACAGTTATGAACGACAGGAAAATGCTTGGTTACTTGAGCATTTTCTAAAAATCAATTCGCTTGAATTAAAGTTTAAACTTGAGCAAGAGTTAACAGTTCAACAAGAGCAAGACTACTTGGCTGGGCTTGAGCGTATTCAAAATGGTGAACCTTTAGCTTATGTAACAGGTTCACAGCCATTTTGGACGCTCGATTTAAAAGTAACATCTGATACTTTAGTGCCACGACCTGATACTGAGGTTTTGGTTGAAACCGTTTTAAATCTAAATTTGCCAAAGAATGCGAATATTGTTGATTTGGGAACAGGCACAGGTGCGATTGCACTTGCATTAGCGAGTGAACGCCCAGATTGGCAAGTAACGGCAACTGATATTTATGCACCTACTTTAGAAGTTGCAAAAGAGAATGCGCAAACCCATGGATTACAACAAGTGAAATTTGCTTGTGGTGCTTGGTTTGATGCTTTAGACAAACAGCAATTTGATTTAATTGTTTCTAATCCGCCGTACATTGACCCTGAAGATGAACATATGCAGGCACTGGCAACAGAACCACGCCGTGCATTGGTAGCAGACCATAAAGGTTTGGCTGATATTGAAATTATTATTACTCAAGGAAAAAACTGGTTAAAACCACAAGGCTGGATTGTTCTTGAACATGGTTATGATCAGGGACAGGCTGTTCGAAATATATTTGCTGAGCATGGTTTTAGTGAAATTAAAACCATTCAAGATTACGGCCAAAATGATCGAGTCACTTTGGCATGCTGGATTTAAAGTTATTTTTGTAGCGTATCTCGCCAACGTAATAACCAGTTTTCTATAAGTTTCATTAAGCTATCGGTTACTTTACCTAATAGGGCTAATAAAATAATTGCAATGATAACAATATCTGGTCGAGACGTTTCTCGTCCATCGCTGAGTAAATAACCAATTCCTTGAGTAGCTGCAATCAGTTCAGCTGCAATCATAAACATCCACGATAAGCTTAAGCTGTTACGTAAACCAGTTAAAATTCCTGGAGATGCTGCCGGTAAAATGATAGATACAATCCGCTGAAAAGCATTGAGCCGATAAACTTTTCCAACCTCAATAAGCTTTCTATCTACATTATGGATTGCTGCAACTGTATTGGTGTAAGTTGGAAAAAAAGCGCCAATTGCAATTAGGGTAATTTTAGAGCCTTCGTCAATTCCTAACCAAAGTAATAGCAGGGGGATCCATGCAAGACTTGGAATTGATTTAATTGCTGAAAAGGTCGGTTCTAAATAAGCTTCTGCTTCTTTACTTAATCCAACCCAAATTGCAAAAATTAAACCTAAACCACTTCCTATAATAAAACCCAATAGAACACGCCACGTACTAATATAAATATGGGCAAATAGGTCACTATGAGCTAAATCTAAAAAAGATTGCCATAAACTAGAAGGTGCAGGGAGTAAATAAGCATCGACGTAGCCATTTCTGACTAAAAACTCACAAGCCGCTAAAAAGATGAGTGGAATGAGTAGCGCTTTAAACCAACGTGTAAATTTGTTGTTTAAATGCTTTTTCTGCGATTTTAAAGCCTGCTGAGCTAAGAAATGATTTAGCTCAGCTTTGTTAAATGAATCACTCATATATTATTTCACGACTTTTTGAGCAAAACGTGGGTCTAACAACTGGTCAACCACTTGATTGACGTTGGTGCCTTTTCTAACCAAGTCTTCTTCTGTCAAAATTTTCCCCGAACGTTTCAGTGCTTGTGCTTGAGTTGCCGATGGAATGCTTTGATCAAAGTTGGTTCGGCTCAATTGTAGTTTAGCCACAGGTAGGGGAAGTTTTGATTCTTGAGCTAAAAGTGCTGCCACTTTATCAGGATTAGCTTTTGCCCATTTTCGGGCTTGTTCATAGGCTTTAATCACTGCTTCAACCGCTTCAGGACTTTGCTTTGCAAAATCTTCTTTAACACTCAGTACGCTATAGCTGTTAAATCCAACATTACGATAAAGTAATTTGGCGCCTGACTGAATTTGAGCCGCAGCCATTAACGGATCAAGCCCAGCCCAAGCATCTACTTGACCACGTTCTAATGCAGTTTTTCCATCTGGGTGTTGTAAATGAACCAGTTGTACATCGCGTTTACTTAGGCCTACTGTGTCTAGTGCCTGTAAGGTAAATAAGAACGGATCTGTACCTTTGGTTGCTGCAATTTTCTTACCTTTTAAGTCTTTTAGATTTTTGATTGGTGAGTCTTTTGCTACCACAAGGGCGGTCCATTCTGGCTGGCTTTGTACATAAACAGTTTTAATTGGGCTGCCATTCGCTCGACTTAATACAGCTGCTAATCCTGCGGTAGACGCAAAATCGATGCTATTACTGTTGAGATATTCTAATGAACGATTGCTGCCTTGACTAAAAACCCATTTAATTTGAGTATTTGGGAGTGCTTTCTCAAGAAGTTTTTGATCTTTGACGACTAAACTAGTTGGTGCGTAGTAAGCATAATCAAGTTTAAGTGTGGTCGGAACTGCTGCAAAAGCAGATGAAGCAAATACAAACCCCAATGTTGATGCCAACAAAGTCTTTGATAAAGAAAATTTTGATTTTAAAGACATGATAAAAATAGAACCGAAATGAAATAAGAGATTATCCTTTCACGCGTTTGATGGCTTACAAACTTAGTTATTTTGATTTATAAATCAGATTGAAAGATAAAAGTTTAGATAAAATTATAACTCACTGTTTTTATAGTGATTGTTGAATTTTAAGTAATGTGTTTATCTGAAATATTGAATTTAAAAGATATAAATATCATAAGCTTAAGCATTATTTTTTAAGCTTGTGATATTTATATTATTGCTTGTGTGAAGTTAAATTATTTCGATAAGCGCCTGGGCTGACGCCAGTCCATTTTTTAAAGGCACGGTGAAACGCGCTTGGATCTTGGAAGCTTAAGTCTTCACTAATATCTTGAATTGAATCGTTGGTTTTACTTAAACGTTCAACAGCAATATCACAGCGAATTTCATTTTTAATTTGCTGGTAGCTGACGCCTTCATGTTTCAGTCGGCGTTGAACTGTAGCTTCAGAAATATTGAGCTGTTGTGCAACATCTTTAAGTTCGGGCCATTGTGCAGGATGAAGTTTCAATAAGTGACGACGAATAAGAAGGCTCAGTGCATTTTCATTTTTAAAGCGAACTAAAAGATTTTGCGGAGTTTGCTCTAAGAAATCATAAAGTGCCTTTTTATCTTTTTTAATTTTAATATCTAAATAGTGAGCATCGAATTCAACGCGATTTATCTCAGCATTAAATTTTATGTCTTCACCAAAACGTACGAAATAGTCCTGAATATCTTGGGGTTTAGGGCAGCGTAGCGATATATTATTTAAGCCAATTCGCTGATCTACCAACCAGCACATGAGTCCATGCACCAACATTAAAAAGGTCGCGTAGGTAAACATACGTTTGGGTTGTTCACGATCACGAATGACCAAATAGGCTTTTTGCTGGTCCCGAATTAATTCACCTTGTAGATCATCCAAAATAAAGTTAAAAAACTTCAAAATATCGTAAAGCGCCTTTTCTAAAGTTTCCGCCGTACTGACAAGTTTAGTAAGTAATTTATAGCTACCTCGACGCATAGGGTGGCTATCCATACCAAAAAATTCATCGTTCATGGCATTGGCAAGTTCTATCCATAGTTGCGCATATGTTGTAACAGGCACACGTGCCTTGGGAGACATCAGTAATTCGGCAGGAATTCCAACTTTATTTAGAATTATTTGAGTATTTAGCCCTTTGGCATAAGCAGCACCCAGTGCTTCATGTACCAGTGCAATTGAAATTGTTCCTTTACTTAAAGAAGATTGGACAACCATGTCAAAGACTCATATTTTCTTCATATATTTCAAGTGAAATATTTCATATTTAAAATTTGGATTGATCAAAAGCTGCAAACATTTTGAGGCTTTTTGAAATTGTATCGGAAAACAACAACTTTTACTCTCACTACTAAGTTTAAAGAACATTTCTATAGGACGTTACATAATGAAAATTCAAGGGAAACATTTCGTGATTACAGGTGGTGGCTCTGGTTTAGGTGCTGCAACAGCTGAATATTTGGTAAAGCAAGGTGCCTCTGTCACATTGGTAGACATGAATGTAGAAGCAGGCGAGCAGCAAGCGAAACAATTAGGGCCAAAAGCTGACTTTGTAAAACTTGATGTAACCGATGAAGCTGCTGCTGAACAGTTCTTTAAGGATGTTTTGGTCAAACATGGCAGTTTGCATGGTTTGGTTAACTGTGCGGGTATTGGCCCTTCGGCTAAAGTGGTTGGCCGTGAAGGTGTACATGATTTGGCGTTATTTTCAAAGACTCTGCAAATTAATGTGACAGGTACATTTAACATGCTGCGCTTTGCAGCAGATGCGATGAGCAAAAACACAGTTGAGGCAGGGGACGAGGACCGAGGTGTAATTGTAAACACAGCCTCAGTTGCAGCATTTGATGGTCAAATTGGTCAGGCAGCTTATTCAGCATCAAAAGGTGCTATTGTTGCCATGACATTGCCGATTGCTCGTGAGCTTGCACGCCATGCCATTCGAATTATGACGATTGCACCGGGAATTATGGAAACTCCGATGCTTAAAGGTATGCCACAAAATGTTCAGGATGCTTTGGGACAAATGGTGCCGTATCCGTCTCGTTTAGGAAAGCCAGAAGAGTTTGCTCGTTTAGTTGGGCATATTGCTGAAAACTCATATTTAAATGGTGAAGTCATCCGTTTGGATGGTGCAATTCGTATGGCAGCAAAATAATAAAAATAAGGACGTTGAAATGATTTTAAGTGCTGAACAAAGTATGGTTCAGGAGATGATGCGTGATTATGCGCAAAATCAGTTAAAACCTACAGCTGCTCATCGGGATAAAACCCATGAGTTTCCTGCTCAGGAATTAAAAGATTTAGGTGCTTTGGGGGCAATGGGTATGACCGTTCCAGATGAATGGGGTGGTGCAGGAATGGATTATGTATCTTTGGTGCTCGCAATTGAGGAAATTGCAGCAGGTGATGGTGCCATTTCGACAATTGTAAGTGTTCAAAACTCATTGGTTTGCGGTATTACACTGGCATATGGTTCAGAACAGCAAAAACAAACCTATTTGCCAAAATTTGCATCGGGTGAATGGTTAGGGTGCTTTTGTTTAACTGAGCCACATGTTGGTTCTGATGCGAGTGCGATTTTATGTAAAGCCGAGCGAGATGGGGACCAGTGGGTACTTAATGGCGTAAAACAATTTATCACCAGCGGTAAAAATGCCCAAGTGGCTTTGGTGTTTGCGGTCACAGATAAACAAGCGGGCAAAAAAGGGATCTCGTGTTTTCTTGTACCAACCAATACACAAGGTTACTTGGTAACTCGTATTGAAGACAAAATGGGCCAACATGCTTCAGACACAGCAACCATTACCCTCGAAAATTGCTGTATTCCTTTAGAGAATTTGGTAGGTCAAGAAGGCGAAGGTTATAAAATTGCTTTATCAAATTTAGCTGCTGGTCGTATTGGGATTGCTGCTCAATCTGTTGGTATGGCACGAGCTGCTTTTGATGCTGCTGTACAATATGCAAATGAGCGGAAAGCCTTTGGCGTAGAGTTAGTTCAACATCAGGCGGTAAGTTTCCGTTTAGCTGATATGGCAACCCAGATTGAAGCGGCACATCAGTTAGTTCTACATGCTGCAACTTTGAAAGATGAGGGATTACCTTGTTTAAAAGAAGCATCAATGGCAAAGCTGTTTGCATCGACCATGGCTGAGCGAGTTTGTTCTGATGCGATCCAGATTCATGGTGGATATGGCTATGTGAGTGATTTTCCGGTAGAGCGAATTTATCGTGATGTTCGTGTAAGCCAGATTTATGAGGGCGCTTCGGATATTCAACGTTTAGTGATTGCTCGTGAAGTCACCCAAGTTTAAGCATTAGATTTTTAAATAATGAAATTCATTGCAAAAAACCGCAATTGTTATGCAGTTTTTTGCAATCGTAATTTTCTGGTTTTAATTCGATTCAATACATTTCGAAAAGATAAAAACTATATTTTTATGTTTAAAGATCAGCTTTAACTTGCTCACCAATTAAATAAAATGTTCCGCCAGCAATATAGTGCAAGCTTCGAAGCTCTTTTGGTGCATCTTGAAAGTGCCAATGCCCGTCTTTAAATACTCGAGTGTCGGCCCAAGCACCGACAACAGAACCAATAAATAAATCATGCGCTGACTGATTATGCGGTTCAGGAATAAGTTTACAAACGAGCCATGCGATGCAACCAGATACTAATGGGCTGGTAAGACCTTCTTGATAAAAGAGCTCAACACCACAATGTTCAAGTTTTTGCGGATCGTCTAATTTGCTAATTGTACCAAGTTGATGGGTCATGTCGAGCTGCGCATAGCAGGGAACTTGTAGGGTGAAATAACCACTTTGTTCAACAAGCTGACGAGTTTTAGTACTTTTGTCGAGAACAACGGTTACTTTGGCAGGAGTGAGTTCTAATGCACATGCCCAAGCGGCTGCCATTACATTTCGGTCATCTCCATGCTGAGCAGAGACAAGTACAGTTGGGCCATGATTTAACAAACGATAAGCTTTTTCTAACTCTACAGGTGCAATATATGATTGGGACATATTTAGCCTAAGTAATAAAGAAAATAGATATTTCTATTGTTGCAGAAAGCTTGAGAGAAGTAATGCGGTGGATAAAAGTTTAAAGAATAAAATGCTGTTTTTATTTTATACCTTTCCTAATGCCTGACTTAGTCATAAAATCATTTGGCTTCTAAGTGAAAGGATTAAAGCGTGACCGAGCTTCAAGATATCGATTTTGTAGAGTTAAGTGATGAAGAAATGCATCTCTATAGCCGTCAGATTTTACTTGATGGATGGGATATAGAAGCTCAGGAAAAACTCAAACTTGCCAATGTGCTTATTGTCGGTGCTGGTGGAATCGGTTGTAGTAGTGCAGAACTATTAGCGCGAGCAGGGGTTGGGAAAATTACACTCATTGATGCCGATACGATTGAGATAAGTAATTTACAACGTCAAATTGCATTTGGTCATGAAGATATTGGCAGCTATAAAGCTGAAGTTCTTGCAAAGCGGTTACAGAAAATTAACCCTTATATCTGCGTTGAGTACTACAACGAACGTTTAGATGAACATAACATTGATAGACTTGTTGAACACCAAGATGTGGTATTGGATGGGTGTGATAACTTTACAACACGTTATTTGGTAAATGCCGCTTGTAAGAAGTATCAGGTTGCATTAATTAGTGCTTCTGCAATTGGTTTTCAGGCACAAATGTTTATGGTTGAAGGTGATTCAGCTTGTTATGAATGTTTATTTCCTAAAGAACGGCATAGCAATGAAGGGCTACGCTGTGCTGAATCTGGGGTGCTTGCCACTACTCCTGTAATGATAGCGTCATTACAAGCACATCACACTTTGCTCTATTTAGGACTCAATCTGACTCCTTTAAAACAGAAACTATTATTGTGGGATGGTTTAAACATGACACAACGCATTGTTAATTTTGATAAAGATATAAATTGCCCAGTTTGTCAGGCAAGTTAATCAGTAAATGAAATAAAATTTGCTACACTCAACCTGAATGATTTGGTTTTGAAGAAATATGAAAAAAAATATTTTGTTTGATGGGCTACGTTCTGTCGCCCGTATTGGTGAAACAGCAGTGGTTGCCGCCAAAGCTGGGATTAAATACGCAACTGAAAAACCAAGTAATGCCAAACTCATGCGGGAAACCTTTGAATCTCTTGGCTCGACTTACATCAAACTTGGTCAGTTTATTGCGAGCACTCCATCGCTTTTCCCTCGTGAATATGTAGAAGAATTTCAAGGTTGTTTAGACCAGACACCAACACTGCCATTTAGTTATATTCAAGGTGTACTTGACTCTGAGTTTGAAGGGCGCGATTTAAGTCAGATTTTTAGCTATATTGATGAAAAACCATTAGCTTCTGCTTCAATTGCTCAGGTTCATGCAGCTAAATTGACCACAGGCGAAGATGTTGTTATTAAAGTACAAAAGCCTGGTGTAGAAACCATTTTATATACTGACTTAAGTGTGGTGCATTGGGCTGCCAAATTGCTTGAGCGTGCAGTACCTAAAATCAAATTCGCTGCTCTTTCTGAAATTGTCGATGAAATCAAAAGTCGTATGGTGCGTGAAGTTGATTTTATTGAAGAAGCACAAAATCTAGATGACTTTATTGAATATTTGAATATTTCTCAAAACCATGCTGTGACTGCACCTAAGGTTTATCACCAATTTTCAACACGTCGTGTTTTGACTATGCAACGTCTATATGGTGTGTCTTTGACAGATTTTAGTGTGGTGAAACAATACGCAAAAGATCCATCACAAGTGCTGATTACTGCCATGAATACATGGTTTGGTAGTCTCATGCTATGTAAGAGTTTCCATGCGGACTTACATGCTGGAAACCTGATGTTGCTCGAAGATGGTCGAATTGGTTTTATTGATTTTGGTATTGTGGGGCAGTTAAAGCCAGAAGTCTGGACAGCATGTATTGCGTTTATGGATGCGTTGCAAAAGACTGATTATCAAGCGATGGCCGAAAACATGCTGAAAATGGGCATGACACATAACAAAGTTGATGTGGAAGTATTGGCACAAGATTTGGAGCGTTTATTTAATGGCGTATTAATGGCTGATCCACAGCAAATTCTGTCTACCAATCCTGCCGATTTAAACGACATTATGATGGATATGGTGGGTGTTGGTGAGCGCCACGGTATTAAATTCCCTCGAGATTTTGCTTTATTATTTAAGCAAATGCTTTATTTCGATCGTTTTATGCGCGTACTCGCACCATATGCTGATATTTATGCAGACCAGCGTTTGAAAATGGTTCAAAATATGGAACCTGCTTCGTTGTTAAAGCACTAAGGTCAGTTTAAATTTATGGATGCCATTATTATTGAAGGGTTAAAAGTTGAAACAGTCATTGGTTGTTTCAACTGGGAAAGACAAATCATTCAACCTTTAATGTTGGATTTAACCATCCATAATGATTTGAGCCGAGCTGCGCAGTCTGACAAACTTGAAGATACACTCAATTATGCACAGATTTGTGAGTTATCGGCTCAAACTATTCAACAAGCCAAGCCTGAATTAATCGAACATGCAGCACATCTCGTTTTGGAATGTTTGTTCGAAACTTTCCCAACGATTGAAAAAATTACCATTACCATCCGTAAGCCCGCCATCATTGCAGAAGCTAATGCTGTAGGAATTCGTCTTGAACGCACCAGAAATAATTTTTGCGCTCGCTCTAGCGAGTAATTTAGACGCAGAACAACACTTTACTTTTGCTTATACGCAATTGGCAACATTGGGGAAAGTGCAGTTTTCATCGGTTTATCAAATTCCATGCCGAGATGGCATTGGAGATGATTACTGGAATTCAGCATGTCTATTAAAAAGTTCTTTAAATCCTTCAGAAATCGAAGCTTTCTTAAAAAAACTTGAATCAGACACAGGGCGTATTCGTCCATCACATCATATTTCTTTAGATGTAGATTTGATTGCATGGGGAAGTGATCTAGACCATATGCAATTTAATTCTAAAAAATTACCTTTGGCACTAGATGTAAAAATTCCTTTATATGAATTATGGAATTGTGAAACCCTAAAGTCTGAAGCAGTACTTTATCCGGTAGTCAATTTTAAAGTTTAACGTCTTTTACTCTATATTTTACGCAAATTTTACGCGGGCTTTGAGTTCCTCAATAGAGAATTTACGAGCATTTTACCGATACTGAAATTCACTAAATTAGTGTTATTTCAGGACAATAAAGATGCTTATAAATTCTCAAATGCGCATCTTGCATCAGTCTGGCATTGTCTTATGCGGACTTAAAAAAAATGATATTTCTTTATTTCTCCTTATTTCTAGTTTGGCAAGTCAGGCCATGGGATTTAGAGGAGAATAGCCATGCTAGAACTTATACTTGTTTTATTTATTGCTATTTTTCTAGCATGGTGTCTCAGTAAATATCTATCCAAAGTGATGGCAAATCAGCCGATGGTTGGTGATGGATTATTTCGTTGGATTGAAAATCCTGTTTACCGCTTGTTAGGTGTATCTCCACAACAACAAATGAACTGGAAACAATATTCACTAGCATTTGTTGTTAGCTGTATTTTTCTTGCGGTGGCTATTCTTGCTATTTTTATGACGCAAGCATGGCTACCATTAAATCCTAACCATGCACCAAATATGAGTTGGGATTTAGCGTTACACACTGTTATTTCATTTTTAACAAACACCAACCAACAGCATTATTCTGGTCAGGCTCAGTTATCTTATTTGTCGCAAATGACAGGTATTGTGGGCCTGCAAGTCATTACACCCATGATGGGGCTGGCTTTGGTTGTCGCAACTTTAAGAGCGTTCTTTTATCAGAACCCAAGCCATATTGCAGCCGATGTTGCCGAGCAGCCAGATCAAATTTTAATTGGTAACTATTGGGCAGATGTAATTCGTCCTACAGTACGCTTTTTGCTTCCACTCTGTTTTGTCTGGTCATTATTGCTCAATAGCCAAGGTGTACCAGCGACTTTCCAAGGCGGGCCAGAAGTACAGCTTATTGATAAAGCCAACACTGTAGAAACTCAAAAAATTCCTTTGGGACCAGTCGCACCAATGGTGGCTATTAAGCAATTGGGTAGTAACGGTGGTGGATGGTACGGTCCAAATAGTTCTGTACCTTTAGAAAATCCAACACCACTTTCTAATTTGCTAGAAATGATTGCGATTTTACTCATTCCAATCACAGTAATTTTTATGGTTGGGCATTTTACTCAGCGTAAAAAGTTTGCTTACTTTGTGTTTGGTAGCATGCTTTTTATGTCGATTATTTCAGGTGCAGCAGCCGTCTGGTCTGAAAGTATGTCATCTACAGCATCTCAACTTGCCGTAATGGAAGGTAAAGAGCAACGATTTGGGCCAGCAGCATCAGCGGTTTGGGCAGCTGTCACAACTCAAGTAAATAATGGTTCGGTCAATATGATGCATGATTCTTCTGCGCCGCTTACTGGTCTGGTCGAACTCATTAACATGTTGATTAATGCCATTTGGGGCGGCGTAGGCTGTGGTCTGCAGCAGTTCATGATTTATCTATTACTTGCAGTATTTATTGCAGGCTTAATGACAGGCCGTACCCCTGAGTTGTTCGGGCGCAAGATTGAAGCCGCAGAAATTAAGTTACTCGCGATTATTATCTTGATTCAACCTCTCGTTATTCTTGCCTTTACTGCATTAACCCTCAGCATTCCGGGTCTATCAGGCATCAGCAATTCAGGACCGCATGGTATTAGCCAAGTGTTTTATGAATATGTCTCTGCATTTGCCAACAATGGTTCAGGTTTTGAAGGCCTTGGAGATAACACCGTATGGTGGAACGTCACTTGTAGCATCGCTCTTCTTTTAGGACGTTTCCCTACATTAATTTTACCATTAATGATTGCGACACGTTTAGCTGCAAAAAGGAAAGCACCTGAAACAGCAGGAAGCCTCCAAGTTGAAACTCCAACTTTTGCCTTAACGCTGATCACGATTGTGGTGTTGCTTACCTTATTACAATTTATGCCAGTTCTTGTCCTTGGGCCAATTGCCGATCAACTTTTGTTGGTTAAAGGCTAAGGAGGCGAGTGAAAATGAATACACAAACTCATGTAAATAGCCATAAAAAAACCATAGCAGTACCAAATTTTGAAGTTTGGAAAAATGCATTTGTGAAATTGCTACCACAACATGCAATTAAAAACCCTGTGATGGCAATTGTATGGCTTGGGACAGTGGTTACTGGAATTAGTACCATTTGGGGTTACACCACACTGTTATTTGGTTTGGCAGTAACAGCTATCCTGTTCATTACTATTTTATTTGCCAACTATGCCGAAGCTGTTGCTGAAGCAAGAGGTCGTGGTCAGGCATCTTCATTACGTGCAGCAAGAGAAAACTTAACTGCTCGAAGACTCAATTCTTTGACCGACCGTCAAGCGACGCAAGTTGCAGCAACTGAGCTTCATTTAAATGATTTTATTGAAGTACATGCAGGTGAGCTTGTTCCAGCCGACGGTGAGATTGTAGAAGGCTTTGCCACTATTAATGAATCGGCTGTTACAGGTGAATCAGCACCCGTATTACGTGAAGCTGGAACAGACCGTTCAGGTGTTATTGGTGGAACCAAAGTACTTACAGATCGTATTGTTGTGCAAGTGACTGCTGAATCTGGTCAAAGTTTCTTAGACCGTATGATTGCTTTGGTTGAAGGCTCAAATCGTCAAAAAACACCGAATGAGATTGCACTTGGCTTTTTGTTAATGGTGATGACACTTACGTTTTTAATTGTCGTGATTAGCTTGCCGTTTATTGCCAATTATTTGCATGTTGAACTTGATCCAGTGGTGCTTGTGGCGCTATTGGTCTGCTTAATTCCAACAACTATTGGGGGCTTATTGCCTGCGATTGGGATTGCGGGTATGAACCGTGCACTCAAAGCCAATGTCTTGGCAAAATCGGGTAAAGCCGTAGAAGTTGCTGGTGATATCGATGTGCTTTTACTCGATAAAACAGGAACCATTACTTATGGTGACCGTCAAGCAACCTCATTTTATCCTTTAACTTCGGTAACTGAGTCTGAGTTACGAGTGGCTGCTTGGGTAAGTTCACTAGCTGACCCAACACCAGAAGGGAAATCGATTGTTAAGTTAGCAAAAGAACAAGGCTTAAAACAGCAAGAACCTGAGCAAGCCGAATTTATCTCTTTTAGTGCTTCGACTCGCATTTCTGGCGTGAATTTACCGAATGTTGACCAAATTCGTAAAGGCGCTTTAGATGCAATCTTGAAGTTTGTAGATGAAGATTATTCTCAAGATTTAGAGTTAAAAGCGCGTGTTGAACAAGTTGCCAAAAAAGGTGCAACCCCATTGGTTGTCGCAAATCAACATCATGTATTGGGCGTGATTGAACTCTCAGATGTGATTAAACATGGTATTAAAGAACGTTTTGCTCGTTTAAGAGAAATGGGCATCAAAACTGTAATGGTGACGGGTGATAACCCATTAACTGCTGCTGCAATTGCTGCTGAAGCAGGCGTAGATGACTATATTGCCGAAGCAAAACCAGAAGACAAATTGGCTTGTATTCGCACTGAACAACAACAAGGTCGTTTAGTTGCGATGGTCGGTGATGGAACCAACGATGCACCTGCATTAGCTCAGGCAGATATTGGCTTAGCCATGAATTCTGGTACGCAAGCTGCGAAAGAAGCCGGCAACATGGTTGATTTAGACTCAGACCCGACCAAACTACTGGCTGTGGTTGAAATTGGTAAACAGCAGTTGATTACTCGTGGAGCTTTAACAACGTTTTCTTTAGCAAATGATGTGTCGAAATACTTTGCAATTTTGCCTGCATTATTCGCTGCAGCGATTCCGCAAATGCAGGTTTTAAATGTGATGCATCTGGCGAGTCCAAGCAGTGCGATTTTATCGGCATTAATCTTTAACGCGATTATTATTCCGTTATTAATTCCAATTGCTCTCCGAGGCGTGAAATTTAAACCTTCAACTGCAACTCAATTATTACGTCGAAATATGTTGATTTATGGTGTGGGTGGTGTGGTCCTACCATTTATTGCCATTAAAGCGATCGATGTGGTGATTGTTCAATTATTTGGTTTGTAATCTGGAGTTTGAAATGAAAACTTATGTACAAAATTCAGAAGCAAATTTGGGTCAGACCTTAAGAGCATCTTTAGGATTATTAATTTTTACTCTAGTAGGGTGCGGTGCTGTTTACAGTGCTATCGCTACTGGCGCTGGGCAGGTTTTATTCAATAATCAGGCCAATGGTAGTTTGGTCGAAATAGATCACAAAGTTGTTGGGTCAACTTTAGTGGCTCAGCCATTTGTCGGGAATGAATATTTTCATCCACGCCCTTCGGCAGCAAATTATGACCCAATGGCAATGGCGGGTACAAACTTGGCTCGTACTAATCCTGAGTTACAAAAGCAAATCGACGCTCAGATACTCGAGGTGAAAAAGCAAGATCATACAGGCAATACATCTATTCCAAGTGATTTGGTGACTAAATCTGGCAGCGGTATCGATCCGCATATTAGTCCCGAAGCCGCTCAGTTACAGGTGGCTCGAGTGGCTCAAGCGCGCCATTTAGATCTTAAAGTTGTAGAAGAGCTATTGCAAAAGCATATTGAACCGATGCAGTTTGGTGTATTAGGACAAGCTCGTGTTAATGTATTAGAGCTCAATATTGCTTTAGATCAATTATAATCTACACATTAACTTAAAAATAAAGTTGTTAGTTTACCGGATGATATCAAGTGCAAAGCAATCGCGAAAATCAGGCTGAGGCCTTATTAAATCATGTCAACAGATATCAAGCCGGTCGACTAACGGTCTTTTTAGGTGCGGCACCTGGTGTTGGAAAAACCTATGCCATGCTTGCTCGTGCCAAAGAGTTGTTTCAACAAGGTACAGACGTTGTTGTTGGCATTGTTGAAACCCATGGGAGAACAGAAACTCTAAAAATTTTGGAAGGGTTGCCTCAGATTGCTAGAAAGGAAATGCAGTATCAGGGGCATAGTTTAGAAGAAATGGACTTGGATGCTATTTTACTTAGGCATCCCGAAATCGTTTTAGTTGATGAGTTGGCTCATCGAAACATACCAAATAGTCGTCATGAACGCCGTTGGCAAGATGTCAATGAATTACTAGATGCAGGTATTGACGTATTCACCACCATGAATATTCAGCATTTAGAAAGCCTAAATGATGTGGTGTACCAGATTACGAGCATTAGGGTAAGTGAAACTGTACCAGATAGAGTGTTTGATCGTATTCGAGACATTCGTTTAATTGATTTGCCAGTCAGTGAACTCATTGAAAGGCTCCATCAAGGAAAAGTCTATGTGCCCGATCAAGCAAATCTGGCATTACAAGGCTTTTTTAGCATTTCAAATTTAACTGCACTACGTGAACTAGCAATGCAATGCGTTGCAGAACATGTTGATTCAGATTTAAAAGAGAGTTATGCCTCTAAAGGTTTGAAATCTATCTCGTTGCAAAATGAATTAATGATTGCGATAGATGGGCAAGGTTCTTCTGAATATTTAGTACGGGCAGGTTGCCGTTTAGCAGAACGTTATGGGGCTGCGTGGACGGTAGTGAATGTTGCTAAAAGTTTGGACTTTGGGCAGAGTTCAGGAAATTCATATAAAAAAGAATATATTGAGATTGATCGTGCATTTGAACTGGCTCGGCAACTCGGTGGTCGCACAGAAGTAATATATGGCCATCAGGTTGCATCTGTTTTAATGGATGCTGCTGTGGATAGGGGAATCTCAAATCTGGTCATTGGCAAAAGTATTTCGCCGTGGTGGTTAAAGTTATTTAAGAAAAATTTAGCTCAACAATTATTGAATCAAGAAAACTCAATTGCTTTAACCATTTTGCACCCAGAACAGGGCACCAAAAAGACAACTCAGCTTGAAAAGCCATCATTTTTATCACTAAAAGAAAGTATTTTTGTTTTAGCGGTTACCTGTGCGAGTATTTTTATAGCGCACTTTGCTGAAGTTTTATTAGGGATTGAAGACTTTTCTGTCATTTTCATTATTTCAGTTTTAATTGTGGCCACTAAAACCAGAATGCTCGCTGCGGTAGTGGCAGCTCTTATTTGTTTCTTGGCTTATAATTTTTTCTTTATTGCACCGCGTTTTACTTTTCAGATTTCAGCACATCAAGGTGTGGTTACCGTTGTTGCTTTTTTTGCGGCCGCTTTAATCGCTGGGCGCTTGGCTTCTCAATTACGTCAACAGGTTTTGTCTTTAAAAGCTGCGAATGCCTACACCACGGTGATGCAAGACTTGGCACGTAAGCTCTCTAGTGCAGTAAACCTTGAAGAAGTCATGCAAACAGGACGTATGACCTTAGAAACACAACTTCAAACTAAAGTATGGATTTCTATTCAAGATAGAGTGATTTCATCTGACATAGAGCTAAACGACAAAGAAAAAGTGGCAGCAGATTGGTGTTTGAAGCATCAACAACCATGTGGGCGTTTTACCGATACGCTTAGTCAGTCAAACTGGTGGTTTTTACCTCTTTTAGAACAAAAAAATAGCCTAGGTATTGTGGGAATTTACTTTACAGATGAAGTTGTTTCTTTAAATTTTGAGCAAAAGAAGCTGACTGAAAGTGTAATTGAATATATTGCGCAGGCAGCACTTCGGACCCAACTGGTCAATGAACTTGAACAAGCAAAAGTAACCAGTGAAACAGAGCGATTACGTTCTGCTTTATTATCTTCAGTATCGCATGATTTACGCTCACCACTTGCTTCTATTATTGGAGCAGCTGATACGCTTGCCCATTTTAAAGCAGATATGTCAGAGCAAGATCAGCAAGATTTACTCGAAACCATTCATTTAGAAGGTGAGCGTTTAGATCGTTATATTCAAAATTTGCTTGATATGACACGTTTGGGGCATGACGGCTTATCTTTAAAAAGAGACTGGATTGGTGTAGATGAATTAATTGGTTCGGCAACCCGCCGTTTGAAGCGTTATAAACCAGATACTCAAGTGTTGGTCGAATTACCTGAACAAACCATTAGTTTATATGTTCATCCAGCACTGGTAGAACAAGCTATTTTTAATGTTTTAGAAAATGCTGCAAACTTTTCACCTCCAGATGAACCAGTCATGATTCGGGCTTCTCTTTTATTTGAAGATGAAGTGAAAATAGAAATTGAAGATAGAGGAGCGGGAATTCCTGAAGATGAAAGAAACCGCATTTTCGATATGTTTTATACTATGGAACGTGGAGACCGCGGAAAATTTGGTACAGGTTTAGGACTGACAATTGTGAAAGCGATTATTGGGGCTCATATGGGTACAATAGAAGCATTTTCAGGTCGCCAAAACAAAGGTACTTTAATTCAAATCAAACTACCCATTCATCCAGTAAAAGAATAAGTTGTAAAGTCATGATAAGTTCAGAAACATCACCTGTAGAAACACGTATTGTGATTATTGATGATGAGCCTCAAATTCGTAAATTTTTAGACATTGCCTTAAGAACACAAAAATACAAAACCACACTTTGTGAGACTGGTTACAAAGGTCTGGAGGCTTTGGCCACACAAGGTGCTGATTTAGTTATTTTAGATTTGGGTTTGCCAGATTTAGACGGTAAAGAAGTGCTTCAAGAGTTACGTAGTTGGTCGAATGTTCCTGTCATTGTGTTATCTGTACGTGCCGATGAATATGAGAAAGTTGCATTACTAGATGCTGGTGCAAATGATTACATGACCAAGCCTTTTAGCGTACAAGAGTTATTAGCGCGCATACGAGTCATTTTAAGAAACCAACCCATTCAACAAGAAGCTCATGTTTATGATGATGGCTACCTTAAAGTTGATGTCATGCAGCGTTTAGTGTGGATCGAGCAACAGCCAATTACTTTAACTCGAAAAGAGTTTCAACTGTTGACGCTGTTAATGCGCTATCAAGGGCAGCTTTTAACACAACCTCAACTGTTAAAAGAACTTTGGGGGCCAACCCATCAGGAAGATACTCATTATTTACGTATTTTAGTGGGTAAGTTGCGCGGTAAACTTGGAGATAATGCAATTCAGCCACGCTATATTGCAACTGAACCCGGTGTTGGATTGCGTTTTTTATCTAAACAGAAAAATCATTAATTACATATAAAAAAACCCTTAGGGAATTTCTCCCTAAGGGTTTGCAAAGTGGTTTATATCTTTTAGCTTTTTTTATTTATATATCCCAATGTTGTTCTGCTTCAGTCATTTGACTGTAAATATTTTGATATTCAGCCTGTTTAACTGTGTACCAATGTTCTACAAAGTCTGCCCCTAAATATCCTTTTAAAATAAGATTCCCTTTAAATATTTTTAATGCTTCTGGCTGATTGTTGGCTAATAGAATGTGCTCATCAGGAAATTTTAAAAGATGTGCAGGTTTTGGTAGCGGTAACTTATGAGATAAGCCATAAGATACACCCGCTAAAATCGTAGCTGTAACCAGATAAGGATTACAGTCCGCTCCTGCAACACGATATTCTAGACGTTGATTTCTCAAATCTGAGCATGGAATTCGAATTGCGACATTGCGATTATTGGTACCCCAATTTGCTTCTAACGGTACATGGTGCCCAATTTTAAAGCGTCTATAAGAATTAATATTGGGCGCTAAAATAGCCATAGATGCAGGCATTAATTCAATTAGGCCACTAATCGCGCTGAGTAATTTGGCCGAAGGTTCATCTTTTTCTACTGCTGAACTAAATACATTTTCATGGTACTGATTGAGCAAGCTCATATGAAAATGCATGCCACTACCAGCCTTTGCTAAGTTGGGCTTTGCCATGAAACAGGCAGTTAAGTCATGCTTTCTTGCGACTTGTTTTACAATTCTTTTTAAAGCATTAATTTGATCGCACAGCTTTAAAATATCATGAGTGTGTTGAAGGTTTAGTTCGTATTGTCCAGGTGATGACTCTGCAACAATAGCGGTAATTTCAATAGATTGTAGTAGGGCTGCTTTTTCAACTTCTTCTAAGACTTGTTGATAGTTATTTGGTGCATCTATGTCAAAACATTGGTTTTCCAAACATGTTTCAGTGTGATGGTTTGGGGAGAAAAGATAAAACTCTAGTTCAGCAGCCATAACAGGGAAATAATTGTTAGCGTGTAACTGATTTAATAATTTTTTTAATATATTGCGTGGTTCATATCGACAATCTGAGCCACCTTCTTCTTGCATTGTGAGGAAAAGCTGGGCATTCAATTCAGGGGATAAGGCACTTGGTTGCAAGCTGTCTAAAATGGGCAGGCAAAGTCTGTCTGGTTCACCAATATATTTTCCTAGGCCTGTCTCTTCAATAACTTTTCCATCAAGACTCATTGCATAAACAGAAAGTGGAAAATAACATCCGTTAGAGAGATTTCTCAAACTTTTAACATCAATTCGTTTGCCACGAATATGTCCGTTTAAATCATGTAGGCAAATATCAATATGCTGAGTATGAGGATATGAGTTTAAATATTCATCGACTTCTTTCAAAAATAAATCGGATTGGAAAATATTGACTTGTGTTGGTGGAGTAATATCGTCTGATATTTTAAAAGCCTTAAGGAGAGAGTCTTGTAAATTTAAGTTTGGATAAATATGCGTACTCATTATAAAAACCTTGGTGGTTATTTAGCTAAAATCCTACCTCAAGCTGTGAGGTTAATAGCATAAAAAAAGAGTAAAATGATTAAAGAATGATTTTTGGAATATTTTGGTTTTTTGTATGAATAATCAATTATTTGAGTCTAATTTTTATAATTAAAAATTTAAGTAAAATTAGCGTATAAGGGTAGTCTAAGAGTTAGCAAATTTCTTAGAATTTTATTTTTAAATTAAACAATATTAGTAATTATGACCTTTCAATTTGGTGAGATGGTCAAACTGATTTAAACTTAAAGACTTATCCAGTGAGTCACTTATTTTTGAAGTCTTGAATAGAGCAAGACCTTTTAGGGTATTTACTGGAATTTTATTTTTGCGTTTTTTTAAATTTATTTTTTGAGTTCTCTTAATATGAAAAATATCGGTTTAGCCATTCTAGCCATCAGCCTTTCAGGTTGCGCTGCAATGAGCGTAGAAGAATGTAAGACTGCAAATTGGTCATTAGTGGGTGAGAAAGATGGTTCAAAAGGTTCGTCGCCACGTTTAGATCAATATTACAAAGCATGTGGAAAAGCCAATATTGTTCCAGATCAAAAGTCATATGAACGTGGGTATAAAGAAGGTCTAGGATATTATTGCCAGCCAACAAATATTTTTTATAACGCTTTAGAGGGTAGTGGCAATATCAATGTGTGCCCAGTTGAGCAGCGTAATCGTTTAAGACCTTATTATCAGGCAGCTTCCGATTACTACAATGCAAAAAATGAATATGACCGTTATGACGAAAAGTTTAAGCAATATTCTGATAACGCGTACAATGAAAAATTAAAGCCAGAAGAGCGTGAACGTTATCGTAAGCTTTTAAGAGAATTACAAATTGATCGTGACCGTATTAATCGAAACTATTGGAATTCAATTCGTGATATTGAACGTTTCAAATATGATCATGGCTTAAAATAATATTTGAAAAGGATTGATCTGGTTCAGATCAATCCTTTATTTTTTAAAGATAATAACTGGTTTTTGTCATGAGCTTTGAAATGGCTGTCATGGTGATTTTTACCGCATACGGTAATTCAACACCACCTGCTTCAAGTGCAGTATGACGGTGATGTAACTCATCTTCATTCATTTGCTCTAAAATTTTACGAGAGCGATCATCTTGAGCTGGTAGCTGTTTTAAATGGTCTTGTAAATGAAGACTGACTTGACGCTCCGTTTCAGCCACAAAACCTAAACTATATTTATCACCTGCAATACCCGCAAGAGCACCCATGCCATATGAAAGCCCATACCATATTGGATTTAATAAACTGGTATGACTATTTAGCTCTTTTAAGCGAACTTCACACCAAGCTAAATGATCTTGTTCTTCAATTGCTGCTTGTTGCATTTCTTTACGTACATTGGGTAATTTTGCAGTTAATGCTTGTCCATGATAAAGGGCTTGTGCACAGACTTCACCACTATGGTTAACACGCATTAAGCCTGCGACATGGCGAGCATCTTCTACCCCTAGTTTTGCTTCAACTGTTTCAGCTGGATTTTGGCGCTGTGCTGCTGTTGCACCCGGAACAAGACTACGTAATGCTTGATCAAAAGAGTTAATGAGCTGATCAATTCCAGTATAGTGGCGCATAAATTAGTCCTCCAAAGAAAGATGTGCTGTGGCAAGCATTGGTTTTAGTCGTGCTAGAAGCCAAATACTAAAGATTGCACTAAGTACAGCTGTAATAATAAAAAGTATTTTAATATCAATTTTTAAAACACTTAAGATTAAAATTGAAAAAATTGCAGAAGAAACCATAAAAACGGCATTTAAAATGTTATTAGCCGCAACAACACGGGCACGATGTGAGCGCGGAGAATAAGCCTGCATCATGGCATAAAGCGGAACAATATAAAAACCGCCGCTAATCCCCAGTAAAGTCACTGCTAACATTACATGATAGTAAACCCAGCCTTGAGTGAAAATATCTTTTAACGTAAGTAATGCCCCAGTTCTTTCGGGAACAAAAGCTAAACTGGCAGCAAGGTAGAGCGCAAAAACAGTAAGGCCAATAGCACCAATCGGCACCATTTTAATATTAATTTCTGAACCACCAATTTTACGGCAAAGAAGTGACCCGACACCAATACCGACTGAAAAGAAAGTAAGCAAAAGGCTGACGACATTTTCTGAAGCATGGAGATTTTGTTGGGTGAGCTGTGGAATTTGCGTTAAATAAGTAGCGCCATAAAACCAGTACCATGAGTTACCTAACAAAATAGTGAACACTAAAGGTAAGCTTTTGGCATATTTAATGGTTTGAAAGCTTGTACGAATGAAATTCCAGTCAATCTTTAAATCGGGAGCAGCAACTTTTTGAGGTAAAATGAACCGACTACATAAATAGCCAATGCAAGCAATAATCACAACAGTAAGACTAATCCACAATAAGTTCCCATGTGATGATGCAATTACAGCACCACCTAAAATCATCCCGAATAAAATTGCCATTGAAGTGCCTGACTGAAACAGAGCATTACCAGACATTAACTCGTGCGGTTTTAAAATTTCAGGCAAAATTGCGTACTTGATGGGGCCAAAGAATGTTGAATGTGTACCCATTAAGAATAAAGCAAGAAGAAGCAACCATAAGTGCCCCAATAAAAAACCAGCAGAACCAATGAGCATAATAATAATTTCTAAAATTTTTATGCCACGGACGAGTTGTGAGCGCTCATATTTATCTGCAATTTGTCCAGCAGTGGCCGAAAAAAAGAAATAGGGCAAAATAAACAAGAGAGCTGCTAAATTATTGAGGGTACTTACAGGGGCAGATTGTTGCTGAATCAAACCATAAGTAATCACTAATAATAAAGCTTGCTTAAAAACGTTATCATTTAATGCGCCAAAAAACTGGGTAAAAAACATCGGTACGAACCGACGTGATGTCATCAGGTGCTCATCTTGTTTCATCATGTGCAAACTTCATTGTGTTTTATAAAAAAATGTGACCGATTGTTAATTTGCAGAGAAAACCATGTATGATATTTTTAACGCTTGATTAAATGAAAAATCAATGGTTTTGAGTGAGTTTTACACTCACCTTGGTGCGTTTTATTAAAAATAAGTCTAGAGTTTTCTATGCCTTCTAAAATTAAGTTTAAACAGTCAACTCTCGCTCATTCTATGCATTTAATTTTAAAAATGCAGGGGATTCCTAAACTTATTTGTAGCAGCTTGTTGTTAAGTGTTTGTGTAACGCCAAGTTTTGCTCAAACTTCTGTTGCAGCTAGTTCGTCAACTGCAAGCCCAACTGTGTCTGATACTTCAGCAGAACAATTAGCTTCGGTAGATCAGCAAAATACTGCGCCAATTACAGATATTGCTACACTTGTGACTCAAGCTCAGCAACAACAAGATAGCTTGGCTATATTGCAACAACAAGAACAATTTCCAAATCAAATTGACGAATTTAAGCCAATTACACTGGATAATCTCGAAGATTTACCAGATATGCCTGTTGACCAAAACATGGCAAATGAAATTTATAGGGTAGCGGAAGAAGCTAAAAATGAAGCGCAGAGTTTTCAAAATGGCACTCAGAAGCTACCTGAAGTAACGGTAAGTGATGCAACGCAGTCTGAAGTACAGGAAATTAAACAAGCACCTGTAAATATTGACCAGCTTATGCAAGAGATTCAATCTGATAGCAAGATTGTAGTCGAAGCCAATGAAACAGGAAAAACCTTACCAGAGTTAACTCCAGAGACCGATGAACCACCTGAGCAAGCGGGTTTCTTTAAGCGTATTTTAAATAAAGTGCGTCCGCCACGTGCAATTCCAATGGAACAAGTACCGCGTATTAGTGCAGAGGTAAGTGGTGCTTCAGATGTGCTGGCTAAAAACATTAAAGGTAAGTTATCAACATTTACTCAAGAGTCATTTGAAGATTTTAATGCAGCTTTACCTCAACTTAGAACATTAAGTAATCAAGCAGCACAAGCGGTTGGTTATTATAATGCTGAGTTCCGCTTTGAAAAATTAAGTTCGAGTCGGGTTCGTGTAAATGTGACGCCAAATGAACCAGTACGAATTAATGAGCAAAATATTGAATTTACTGGTGCGGGTGAAAAGCAACCACAGTTTCAGGTTATTCGTTTAGTTCCTGATCAAGATGTAGGTGACATTTTTAACCATGGTTTATATGAAACCACTAAAAGTCGTATTGTTGATGCCGCATCTAATAATGGTTATTTTGATGCTTACTGGCGTTTGCATGATGTGAAAGTGAGTCAGCCAGAAAATAAGGCTGATATTAACTTACGCTATGAAACAGGTGAGCGTTACAAATTAGATAAGGTTGAGTTTCGGATGAGTGATCCATCGAAACCTTTGCCATTAAATTTGAATATTTTAGAAAGTATGGCGCCTTGGAAAGACGGCGATGACTATGCATTTTGGCGAGTAAATGTGTTAGCAAACAACCTAACCAACTCACGTTATTTTAATTACACTTTGGTTGATAGTATCAAACCTGATCCAATTGAAAAACAACTTGAGTTACCGCCAGATTTGCAGGCTTTAGTGGATGAGCAAAACATTGATGTTGATGAGTCTAATTTACTTTCACCTGAACAACGACAACTGGCTAAAGCACGTCAATTAGCGACATCTAATAAAGAAGTTACACAAAACGTAGTTGATGAAAAACAGTTTGCAGGAACACAAAAGGCCAAAGAGGCAGAACCTCAAACTGCTATGTTGCAAAGTGCGTCAGTTCAGCAGGATGAACAAGAAACTGAACAGGACCGCTTGCAAGCACAAGCACGTGAAACTAAAAGAATTCCAGTCATTGTGACTTTAAATGCAGATAAGCTAAATAGTTTAGAAACGGGTGTTGGTTACGGCACCGATACAGGCGCACGTTTACGTAGTCAGTATCGCCGTTCTATTGTCAATAAATATGGCCATTCATTTGATGCCAACTTAGAAGTTTCGCAAATTCGTCAATCTATTGATGGCCGATATAGTATTCCCTATAAACACCCGTTAAATGATTACTTTAACATTGTGGGCGGATATGAGCGTGAAACACGTGATGATATTGGTCCAGATGTAAGTTTACTTACTGAATCCGCTGTTGTTGGTGGAGAGCGTATCATTAAACGTCCGTTAGGGAACTGGCAACATACTTTTGGTGTCCGCTACCGTTTAGACCGTTTAACCCAACAGGGTAATGTTGATATTTCTGAATTACCAGATGCTTTTAAAACTGCCGCATCAGAGCAAGAAGCATTATTATTTAGTTATGAAACTTCTAAAACTTCTAGTAATACACGTTTGAACCCAACTAAGGCTTTTAAACAAACCTATAAAGTAGAATTAGGTAGCGAGAGTTTACTGTCCGATGCCAATATGGCAATAGCAAGTGCGGGTTGGAGATTTATTTATTCTCTTGGCGAAAATGATGATCATCAATTCGTTGGAAGATCTGACCTTAGCTACATTTTTACCGATGACTTTGACAAAGTTCCGTACAATCTTAGATTCTTTACGGGTGGTGACCAAACCATTCGTGGGTTTGACTATAAGAGCCTTTCCCCAGAAGTAGATGGATATAAAATTGGGGGACAAGCTTTGGCTATCGGTTCTTTAGAATATAACTATCAGTTTAAGGACGGTTGGCGAGCCGCTATTTTCTCTGACTTTGGTAATGCCTATGATAAAGACTTTAGTAATCCAGCAGCTTATAGCGTTGGGGTTGGAATTCGCTGGAAGTCTCCAATCGGGCCAATCCGTTTAGATGTCGCTTCGGGTATTTCAGATGAAAACCATCCGATTCGTTTACATTTCTTTATAGGCCCACAACTTTAAAAATAAAATTTTATTAGGTTTATTTTATGGCGGATGTAGAACAGCAGCCAACTTCGGCACCTAGTTCACCTAAGAAGCGGCGCATTTTGCGTAGTTTCGTGCTGACGATATTGATCATATTTTTATTATTAGCGTCTTCGTTAGTGATCATGATGTCAACAGATCGCGGAAGTCGTTTTTTATTAGATCGGGTTTTAGAAGCTCAGAAAATAATTAAATATGAATACGAAGGCGGGAACTTACTGCGCGGAATTATTCTTAAGAATGTTTTGGTGCAATTAAAGGACGTTGATGTTTCATTAGATAGAGCTGACGTAGGCTTAGGATGGCGCTCTTTATTATTAGAAAAAGAAGTGCATTTGAGCCATGCAGATGTGCGTAACTTACGTATTATTAATAAAACTCCGCCCTCTGGTAAGGCGTTTGAATTTAAGCCTATTAAGTTGCCATTTGTTCTACGTGTTGATGAAGCCGATGTTGATCATTTAGAGATTAAGTTAGCGACCTCAGATGTAAGTTTTCATGATGTTCATTTGCAAGATGCAGTTTGGTCAGAGACCAAACTGGAATTTGAAAAATCCAGTATGGATATGGGCTATCTTTCAGTCCACAATGCCACAGGAAAAATGGATTTCAGCGGTAAATATCCATTAAATGCGACAGCAGATTTAAGAATCCCATCTTTAAAAAGTTTAAATATTCAAAATATTAAAGTCGTAGCTCGCGGAAGTTTAGATACTTTAAAAGCTGGTGTTGCAACAACAACTCCTGATTTGTTAACAGGTTGGGTGGTATTGCATCCTGTTCGTGATGAAGTTCCAATGCAAGGTCAGTTATTACTCAAAAATTATCACTTACCTTTATTGGTTGAACAAAAATTATTTGCAAAAAATGGTGTGATCAAGTTTCAAGGCGATATTGAACAACTTAATTTAGCAGTTGATACAGATTTAAAGGGCGAGAATTTACCTGAAGGTCAATACAACGCTTTAATGAATACTGACTTGGTTCATCAACTTAATATTACCGATTTTAATGGCCAAGTCATGAAAGGGGCTGTTAACCTTAAAGGTTTGGTGAGCTGGAAAGATCATGTTACTTGGGATATCAAAGGACGTTTAGACCATATTAATCCTAAAGACAAAGCAATTCCTCAGGTTGTTCAAGACTTTTTACCGCCAAGTTTAGATGCTGCTGTTGCTTCAACCGGCTCTTTGGAAAAAGGTACTGAAGTATTTGCTAATGTTGATTTTGATCGTTATGAGTCTTGGAAACTCAAGTTTAATCAGGCGCCAGAAAAAAATAATAAGCCTCAACCAATGCTCATGAATGTAGCTTGGACGAAAATAGACCGTGCAATGCCTTATATTGGATGGTTAAGCAGTGACAGTGGTCAGGTTGATTTAACATTACGTGATGGTCAGCAAGATATTAAAGTTGCTACAAAAGTATATCAGCATGAAAAAACTTTATTGCCAGCAGGACAATATCTAGCCAATTTGAATGTTAAAGATAATGTTTTAAATGTTCCCAATTTTAGTTTTACTGCTGAAAAAGGTAGTTTAACTGGTCAGGCTAAAGTGTTGCTTCCTACCGAAAAACGTCAGTTGGTTTGGAACGCATTGTTAAATGCAAAAGATTTTAACCCACAAAGTATTCATGCGGCAGCACCAGTTAATCTTTTAAATGGTTCGATTAAAGCGAATGGTTTTGCTAAACCAAACCAGCAAATCATTCAATTTGAGAAAATTGATTTAACGGGTCGACTGGCTCAAGCAGGTCAAGAGACTGTAACTTTAGGTGGTAAAAGTACAGCAGCATTATTATTCCATGATGTGAAAGCTGGTGGTGGCTTTAAAGGTTTTGCAGTTAATTATGATGGATCTTTAAAAGCCTTAAAACAGGCAAATGGTTTATTGAAGTTTTCTATAGCAGGTACGCCAGATTTTATTCGAATTAACCAGTTACAGCATGATGGAGTAGCTGGAAAAATCTATGCGACAGGTTCTGTAAATTTAAAAGATCGCATTGCATGGGATATTAATAGTTCATTGGTTCGCTTTAAACCACAATATTTTGTCTCAAGTATTAAAGGTGAACTTTCAGGGAATCTGAAAACCCAAGGGGTTTGGTCAGATCATTTGAAACGAATTAATATTCAGCAATTGAATCTTGCAGGCTTTATAAATAATAAACCTGTTCGCGGTAAGGGTAATTTATCTTTATTGATGGACTCTAATCAAAAGGGCTTTTTACCTCAGCAGTTTGAAGCCAATAATTTATTTTTAGTGTATGGGCAGAATCAGCTACAAGCGACAGGTAATGCACAAAATCTAAAAATCAAGCTCAATGCCCCCGCACTCTACGAGTTATATCCAGGGTTGCGTGGTCGAGCTTATGGCGACCTAAATGTTCAATCACAACCACGTTTAAAAGCAACAGCAAATATCGCGGTAGATAACTTTGCATTTAATACTTTAGTAAGTGTGAAGCGGTTGAGTATTCAAGGGGAGCTTCCAACATCGGAAACAACACCGACTCAATTAACCGCAAAATTAGATAATTTGCGGAGTGGAAATAGACAAATTCAGTCTGCCGAATTGAATTTAACTGGAACAAGAAAAGCGCATCTATTGAAAGTACTCGGCAATAATAGTATTTCCAAATTCTATGTTCAGTTAGCGGGCGGGTTTAACCAAAATAATGATTGGTTAGGTCAAATTCAGAAAGGAAGTTTTGATTCAAAACGCATTCGTTTAGCACAAAATCAAAATGCTCCAGTGATTTATTCTTCTGTACGGTCTGAGTTATATGTAGGTCAACACTGCTGGCAAAGTGCGAATAGCCAGCTCTGCTTTGACCAGCCGGTACGGGTAAGTAAAGCACGCGGTAATATTTCGTTTGTAACTCAGAACATGGATTTAAGTGACTTCGCGGCATTTATGCCAGAAGGCTTAGCGATGACTGGACAATTAAATGGTTATGCCAAGGCATCGTGGGTAAATGGAGGCAATCCAAAACTTGACGCACGTTTAATTACACGTAAAGGTGAAATTGGTTTAGCTGCTGAAGATCCTCAAGACCCTGCAACTACTCTGGCTTATGATGAGCTAAGTGTTATTGCAAAAAGTGTATCAGAAGGTCTTTTGTTCCGTGTTGATGTTAAAACACCTGATATTGGTACGGGATATGCGAATGTTATTATTAATCCATTCCAACCATCAATGCCAATGCATGGTGAGGTCGCTTTTAATGATGTCCAATTAAAAGTCTTGAAACCATTTATACAAGATGTCCGCACACTAAGTGGAACCTTGGCTTTAGCAGGTAAGGTCAATGGTACATTAACTCAGCCACAGTTTACTGGTGAAATGCGTCTGAAAAATGGTGCAATCAGTATGATTTCGCTGCCAGTTAATTTAACTAATGTTCAGGTTTACTCATCAATTCGTCAGAACATGGCAACCATTGATGGCGCGTTTAACAGTGGTCAAGGTGTGGGGCTTTTAAAAGGCAGTTTTGAATGGAAAGATGCACCGCGTCTTCAATTAAACCTCAAAGGTGATAATTTACTTGTACGTCAGGCGCCATTAATTACTGCAATTGCCAACCCAAACCTTACACTTGATATGTATCCTTTCGATAAGCGTTTAAGCTTAAAAGGATCGGTGGATGTTCCTCGTGCGCGAATTTCAATGCCAGAAACAACTGCTCCAGTCATTAATACCTCATCAGATGTTCGTATAGTGAGACAAGGTCAAGACCCGCTTGCAATTTTACGTGCTGCTAAACCTTGGGATATTCGAGCTGATATTGCTGTTAATATTGGAAAACAAGTGATATTCCAAGGCTTTAACAGTAATATTCCATTAGTTGGTCGCCTAAATTTAAGCCAACGTGGCTATGAGACTGCGATGAGAGCTAACGGGGCAATTGGTGTCAGTCAAAAAGTGAAAATTGAAGCTTATGGACAAAGTCTAGATTTGAATCGAGCGATTGCGCGTTTTAATGGTCCATTGGCAAACCCAACATTAGATATAGATGCAAACAAAAATGTTCAGGGTAGTATGGTTGGGGTACGTGTTACAGGTACTGCGACATCGCCAAACATTCAGGTTTATAATGATGCAGGACTATCTGAGCAAGAAGCATTAAATGCGCTCGTTACGGGACGTATTAATGAAGGTTCAAGTGGTTTAAGTAATGCAGAAGGATTTAAATCTGATGTAAATAACACCATTGCTGCTGCGGGTATCAGTATGGGCTTGGGCGGTACACGAGCTTTAACGAATCAGATTGGACGTACTTTCGGTCTAAGTGGATTAGCTTTAGATGCTCAAGGTACAGGTGATGATACTCAGGTGAGTTTAACTGGCTATATTACACCTGATCTGTTTATTCGTTATGGTGTAGGTGTGTTTACTCCAGTCAACAAGCTTACGTTACGTTATCAAATGAACCGCCGTTTATACCTAGAAGCAAGTCAATCTTTAGAAAGAGCGATCGATCTTTTCTACAACTGGCGCTTCTAAATGTATGAATTAAAAGCTCACTTCAAGTGGGCTTTTAATTTAATAACACCTTCATAACATTTAAAAAAGTTGAATATTTACTATATAAACCATCGATTCTCTTAAAAGTAAGCCCACCTTGAGTAGACTTCTGATTAAAGAAAATTCACTTGAAAATTGCTGTTTTATAAATTAGTTTTCAGAAACATTAAATGAAATTAGATTGATAATACCTTGTTGATAAGTGCAAATAAGGTGAATTTTTCAAGGAAATAAACGTGAAAATAGATACTTATGTTGAAATAAAATATGGCAAGGACAACGATACAAATATTAAATATCGTGGGCTAATTCACAAGTTAACAGCAACATTGTCGTTGACGCTTTTGTCATTTGGATGGTGCTCCACTGTAAATGCTGCACAGCAACAAATCGCTTTAGTGGGAACATGGACATCTATCCCTGATGCACCGCTTGTGCAAAAACCAAAACAAGCCAGTGAAGGTTTGTACCAGCTTCAAGTGAATAGCAATGGAACTTTAACTCCTATTAATGTGTTGAAAATGAAAAGTCCTTCTTGGATTGTAAAATCTAAAGATGGTCGTTTTGCCTATACCACTAATGAAGAAAATGAAGGAGCGGTGACTGCATTATCAGTTCAAAATGGTAAGGTAGAAGTGTTGAACACAGTGAATAGCCATGGTGGACATCCAACACACGCATCAATCAGTTTAGATGGTAAATTCCTGTTTGTGTCGAACTATTCAGCATTCGATAAAGGTCGTGGTGGTGTGGCCGTTTTGCCAATTTTGCCAAATGGTCATTTGGGTGAAATGGTTCAAAATATTGTTTTTAGCGAAGGTTCTGGTCATGTTAAAGGTCGTCAGGAGAGTGGTCATGCACATTCGACAACTTTCAGCCCAGATGGCAAGTATTTATATGCTAGCGATCTTGGAAATGACAAAGTCTATACCTTTCGTTATAACTCGAATAAGCCTCAACCACTCGAAGCGGACAGCAGCCGAGATGTGACCTTTAAGCACGGTTCTGGCCCGCGTCATATGGTCTTTTCACCAAATGGCAAACATGCATACGTTACCGCAGAAATGCGAAGCGAAATTGTGACATTTAATGTGCAAGATGGTCATTTGAAAAAAGTAGCTGAGCTAAAACTAATTCATGAGGACAAAACACCTGAATTTAAGAGTGCGAGTGGAATTATCCTCAGTCCAAATGGCAAATATGTGATTGCTGCCAATCGTGGTGCAGACAACAAACTTTTAGTATTTAAAATTCAACAGAATGGATTGCTAGGTAAACCAACAGTTTATAAAGCGAATGGTATTGAACCACGGGCTTTCTCATTCGATGCGTCTGGTAAATACCTATATGTGACAAACGTTTTTAGTAATAACATTAGCTTGTTCCGTTTTGATGCCAACAAAGGCACATTAAAACCCGCTGGTGATGCAGCAAAAATATCAACACCGACTGATATCAAATTTTTTAATTAACCAGAATCATGAAACTGGCATTTCTAATGCTTGATATAAAAGACCGAGGTTTTTATCTCGGTTTTTTTATGGCAATTTTTGCAAAAATGATGATTTTCCGTATGATATCAACAGCAATAATTAGTGTAGTGAAATGATGAAAAAGATTTTATTGATTGCGGTGAGTTTATTCTTTGTTGGTTGTTCAGAAAATAAGCCATTAACACCTGAAGAGCAATGGCATGGCTTTTGTACTAGCGTAGGAAATGCGGCTAGAAGCATTGTTTTTGATCGTCAGCAAGCAATTGAAAAAACTCAAGCAGTTGAGCATGCAAATAAGATTGAAGATGACATTACGAAAAAATTTATTCTTAATGTTATTGAAAAAGTTTATGCAATTCCAAAAGAAGAACTGACTAAAGATTCTCAAGCACTCCAAGAAAAAGTTAGAAAGCAAGCAATGGATGAATGTTTGGCAACGCCTCATGACAAAATGCCAAAATATAAATCGTTCTAAATGTGTAAGGTTGTTGAGTTTCCTCTTATATAAGGCATTTTTGCTTAAAAATAGCCCAGATTTGGCTAATATGCTTATTATTTATACACGGGTATTTAGATACAAAATAATGGGCATCACGGAGAAACACCCCGTTTTCATTAACTTTTACCTTGAACTCTAGTAAACTTTTGTAGTCCATATTACTTGTGAAGCTTTTTAAGAAAGCTGGAATTTGCAAGTAATTTTTCAAAAAAAGAGGAATGAACACCGTGCTAGAAGCTTACCGCCAACACGTTGAAGAACGTGCCGCACTCGGAGTCCCACCGAAGCCACTTGATGATGCTCAAACAGCTCAGCTTGTTGAACTATTAAAAAATCCACCAGCAGGCGAAGAAGCGTTCTTGGTTGATTTGCTTGAAAACCGTGTTCCTGCAGGTGTTGACCAAGCAGCTTACGTAAAGGCAGCGTTCTTGGCAGCAATTGCAAAAGGCGAAGCAACTTCACCACTCGTTTCTAAAGAACGTGCTGTTTACTTACTTGGCACGATGCTTGGTGGTTATAACGTAGCACCACTTGTTGAGCTTCTTGACAATGCTGAACTTGCAAGCCTAGCTGCTGAAGCATTAAAGAAAACACTTCTTGTATTTGATGCATTCCATGACGTAGCAGATAAAGCAAAAGCGGGTAATGCCAATGCTAAAGCTGTTTTACAATCTTGGGCAGACGCAGAATGGTTCACAAGCCGTCCTGACGTTCCAGAAGAAATTAAAATCACTGTGTTCAAAGTAACTGGTGAAACAAATACTGATGACTTGTCTCCAGCACAAGATGCTTGGAGCCGTCCAGATATCCCATTACACGCAAATGCAATGTTGAAAAACGAGCGTGATGGTATCAATCCTGAAAAACCAGGTGAAGTTGGTCCATTAAACCAAATCAAAGAACTCATCGCGAAAGGCAACCAAGTTGCTTATGTTGGTGACGTTGTTGGTACAGGTTCTTCACGTAAATCTGCAACTAACTCTGTACTTTGGTTCTTCGGTGACGAACTTCCACACATTCCAAACAAAAAAGATGGTGGTGTGTGCTTAGGTTCTAAAATCGCTCCAATTTTCTTTAATACAATGGAAGACGCAGGTGCATTACCTGTAGAAATCGACGTTGCTAACATGAACATGGGCGACGAAGTTGTATTGAAAATTGACCACGCTGCTGCAAAAGTTACTGCTTTTAAAGATGGCGTACAAATTTCAGAAGCAGAACTTAAAACTCCAGTACTTTTAGACGAAGTACGTGCTGGTGGTCGTATTAACTTGATCATTGGTCGTGGTTTGACAACTAAAGCACGTGAAGAATTAGGTCTTGCACCTTCTACATTGTTCCGTACACCTGTACAACCTGCTGACACTGGTAAAGGCTTCACACAAGCTCAGAAGATGGTTGGCCGTGCATGTGGTTTAGCTGAAGGTCAAGGTATCCGTCCGGGTACTTACTGTGAACCTAAGATGACTACAGTTGGTTCTCAAGATACAACTGGTCCAATGACTCGTGACGAGTTAAAAGACTTAGCATGCTTGGGCTTCTCAGCTGACTTAGTGATGCAGTCTTTCTGTCACACTGCTGCGTATCCAAAACCAGTTGACGTAACAACTCACCATACATTACCTGACTTCATCATGAACCGTGGTGGTGTATCTTTACGTCCTGGTGACGGTATTATCCACTCTTGGTTAAACCGTATGTTACTTCCAGATACTGTTGGTACTGGTGGTGACTCACATACACGTTTCCCAATTGGTATTTCTTTCCCAGCGGGTTCTGGTCTTGTTGCGTTCGCAGCTGCAACTGGCGTTATGCCACTCGATATGCCTGAATCTGTACTTGTTAAGTTTAAAGGTAAAATGCAGCCTGGTATCACTTTACGTGACCTTGTACATGCAATTCCTTACTACGCGATTCAAGCGGGTGACTTAACTGTAGAGAAGAAAGGTAAGAAAAACATCTTCTCTGGTCGTATCCTTGAGATCGATTTATCAGAAATGGAAAATGACTTGACTGTTGAGCAAGCATTCGAACTTTCTGATGCATCTGCTGAACGTTCTGCTGCTGGTTGTTCAATCACACTTTCTGAAGAGAAAGTTGCTGAATACTTACGTTCTAACATCACCATGTTGAAGTGGATGATCGCAGAAGGTTATGGCGATGCTCGTACAATGGCGCGTCGTGCTGAAAACATGCAGAAGTGGTTAGACAACCCAAGCCTGTTAAAAGCTGATGCTGATGCAGAATACTTAAAAGTTTACGAAATCGATCTTGCTGACATCAAAGAACCTATTCTTTGCTGCCCGAACGATCCAGATGACGCGAAACTTCTTTCTGACGTTCAAGGCGACAAAATTGATGAAGTATTCATCGGTTCTTGTATGACTAACATTGGTCACTTCCGTGCAGCTGGTCAGTTACTTGACAAAGTACCTAGTGGCTCATTGTCTACTCGTTTATGGTTGGCTCCACCAACACGTATGGATGAGCACCAATTAATGGAAGAAGGCTTGTATAACATTTATGGTCGTGCAGGTGCGCGTACAGAGATGCCAGGCTGTTCACTTTGTATGGGTAACCAAGCACGTGTAGCACCGAACACAACATGTGTATCGACTTCTACTCGTAACTTCCCGAACCGTTTAGGTCAAGGTGCAAATGTTTACTTAGCTTCTGCTGAGCTTGCATCTGTAGCTGCGGTTCTTGGTAAATTACCAAGCCCAGAAGAATATCAACAGTACGCGTCGCAAATCGACAGTGCTTCTGCTGAGATCTACAAATACTTAAACTTCGACAAGATGAGCGAATATACTAAAGAAGCTGATCAAGTTGATACTAAGAAAATCTCTGCTGCTCAATTGACTTAATACGTCAATTTAGTACAAAAAAGGAGCTGATTATTCAGCTCCTTTTTTATTTAAATGAGACCTGATGCATAATTAGGCTTTAAAAATAATAATTAGCTCAAATTTTATTTAATGAAAATGTAAAAATAAATATAACTCTAGATATTAAATAGTTTTTTGTTTTAAAATAATTAAACGAACTTAAAAATAATTAAAAAAAATATGAGTATATTATATAGGGAATTTAAGAATGCTAAAGACAATTGTTGAATTTAAATTTGATGATTACCAACCGCACGATCAAAAAACATACTCTGATGAAGAGGGTGTTTTAGTTCAAAAAACTGAAGATATTGCACAATATATTTTTAGTATATTGAAAAATAGATATCATTTAAATATAGAGCTATATAGTGAAAACTGGGGATGGCAAATTGAAATTCCTTTGCCCGAAATAACCATGTATCTTGGAATCAGTGTCTATGAAGAATATAGCAATGGATTCGCAATTTTTATTTCTCCAAATACCCCTATTTTAAGAAAGTTTTTATTTAGAAAGCTTGATATTACTCATCACATTATGTTGCTGCAAAACTATATTAATCTTATTTTGAAATCACATGCAGCTATCTATGATGTGCAGTGGTGGGAAGAAAATGAATTCCGATGTGTAGCAGTGAATTGACCTGAGAAAAAAGTAGAAAATTTTAAATGCCCAAGTGAGTGAAGGAAAATTTATTAAAGACTATATTGGTGAATAGAGGGCGAGAGCTTACTATATCTTTAATATCAAGTGGTCAGATCAATATGCAAAATTCAGCTTGGAAGGGATTGCGTAAGTTTTTCTATAATAATCTTCATAATCATGACTATGAAACTACGGTAAGTAGATGTATTAATTATTTTTTAGTTATTTTAATTGTTGGCAACGTCGCTGCCGTTTTGTTAGAAACAGTAAATGATTTGTACACAAGCTATCATGTTTGGTTCGACTATTTTGAAGTTATTTCAATTGCAATTTTTAGTATTGAATATCTATTAAGACTATGGAGTGTTGCAGATCGAGATACGACACAATCTGCATGGAAAATCCGCTTGAACTGGATGAAAAGTGGGGAAGCAATTATTGATTTGATGGCAATCTTACCTGCTTATCTCAATTTCTTCGTACGAATCGATCTTCGTATGCTCAGAATATTACGTTTACTTCGTTTATTAAAATTGACACGGTATTTTATCTCACTACAAATATTGTTATGTGTAATTAAGCGTGAGAAGGGCTCTTTTCAGGCAGTTATCTTTATTTTAATTATTATGATTATTATGACTGCTTCTGGAATTTATGTGGTTGAAAATAAAGCTCAACCAGAAGCTTTTAGTTCAATACCTAAATCTATGTGGTGGGCGGTGGTTACTTTAACTACAGTAGGTTATGGTGATGTCACCCCAGTGACCAGTTTAGGAAAGTTATTAGGCGCACTCATTACCATTTTAGGTGTTGGTATTGCAGCGTTACCAGCTGGTATTTTAGCATCTGGTCTTGCAAATGAACTCAATCAACGGAATCAAAGACTAGAGCAAGAGTTTCGCGAGTTACTTCAGGTACGAGGGATTGATATTTTACATGACGAAGCTGAAATAGAACGAATCCGTCAAAAAGTGGGATTGCCAAAAGAACAAGCGCATAACCTGATTATTCAAATTATGCGTGAAAAAGTATTAGAGGAAGAAGAGACGGTTAGAGAGACCAAATGTTATTGTCCTCACTGTGGTGGTAAGCTAACTGATTAGAAAAAATTAGTTAGCTTCTTCTTTGATTAAATTTTCTTACTTGTTTTTTTCTACTGCAAAGGCAATAAGTAAAATGATAAGACCACCGAGGCTTAAGACAAAACCGACCCAGATTGGCGCGATCCAACCCATTTGGTGACTGAGTACCCATCCACCTAGAAATGCACCTAATGCATTGGCCATATTAAAGGCAGAGTGGTTGAGTGATGCTGCTAATGTTTGAGCATCGCCAGCGACATCCATTAGACGAGTCTGTAATGCTCCACCTAATCCCATTACGGTAAGACCAATCAAAAATAATGAGGCAATAGCAGTATAAATATTACTCATTAAGAAACTAGCCACCACAAAAGCGATAGCTGAGCTAATGAGTACGCCTACAATCGTTTTATTCAGATTTTTATCTGCAAGCCATCCTGCGGCTAAGCCACCAATAACCATACCAATACCCCAAATAGCCAAAGCGATAGGGACGATTTGGATATTCACTTGTGTATATTCAGTCAAAATAGGTGAGACATAGCTGTAAACAGAAAACATGCCTCCAAAACCGATTGCACCTACCGCTAGTGTTAACCACATGTTGATATTTTTAAGGCCAGCTAATTCTGTTTTTATGCTTGCTTTTGCTTGGACTGGAATATTGGGTACAAAGAAGCCAACAGCAATTAAGGTGAAGAAAGCGATAGTCGCTGAAAATTCAAAGCCAGCTCTCCAACCAAAATTTTGACCTAACCAAGTTGCCAAAGGTACACCAATCACAGTTGCAACTGTAAGACCCATCATCATTTGGGCAACAGCAGATGCTCTTCGTGAAGGACCTGCTAGTTCAGCTGCTACTAATGCACCGACTCCAAAATATGCTCCGTGCGGTAAACCTGCAATAAAACGTGAGATTAAAACAGTTTCAGGTGTATGGGCTAAAGCGGTACAGGCATTTGCGATACCATAAAAAAGCATTAAGCCAAGTAATAACGTTTTTCTAGGAACTTTGGCACCAAGAATAGCAATAATGGGAGCACCAATAACCACACCTAATGCATAAGCACTAATAAAGTGTCCAGCTTCGGGTACTGTAATTTTTAAGTTTTTGGCAATTTCCTGAATCAGTCCCATTGCGACGAATTCGGTAGTTCCAATACAAAAACCACCTACAGCGAGTGAGAAAATTGCTAAAAAGAGTGAATAGTGTTGATGTGTAGATAGAGGAGATTGCGGGGACGCCATAATAGGTTAAGAAAAGACTCAAAAAGAGAAGTATAAGGGAAAAGAGTACAGAATAATAAAAAACTAAAATATTGAGAGAAGGATTACATATTCAAATGAAGTAAATTTAAATTTTTATATGGAATAATTCATCGAAAAACTTTCGAAAATTATATATGATTGGCGCGTAATACTCTAAGCATTACAACAAGTTGTATAAATATCAAAAAATAGAGATTTTAAGTCGTGAAAAAATTATTTATTACCTGCCTTATGGGTATGGCTATGTTATCTATGTCTGGTTGCTCAGTATTTATGGCGGGTAATCAACCAAGTAAAAAAAATGTAAATGTTCTAAATCCAGGTAGTTCTCGTAACTATGTGATTGCCGAGTTTGGAGCACCTGTACTTTCAGAATACCGTGATGGAACACGGGTTGAGATCTATACTTTTCAGCAAGGTTATTCAAAGTGGGTGAAAGTCGGCAGAGCTTTTGGTCATGGTGTAGCAGATGTTGCTTCAATCGGTCTTTGGGAAGTATTTGGGACGCCGACAGAAGCATATTTTAACGGTAAAGAAACATCTTACGAAGTATCTTACGGACCAGATGATTTAGTAAAAAGTTATAAGCTTATTGATTTTAATCAGGAATTTCCAAAAGTAAAAGAGCAATAAGGTAGATGAAAGAGGCCTATGGGCCTTTTTCTTTTTGAATAAAAAATTAGAGAATTTTAAATTTGAATAATAATAATAATGATTTTTATTTATGTATACTGTAGCTGCGTATCTTTTGTCTGAAATTTTTTAACTTTGTGTACAACAGGATTTTGTAAGAATGAATAAATTTTTAATTGTGCCTCTTGCATTTATATGTACCACAGGCTTTGCTCATGAGCCCTATGTAGCGCCTTTAGCTTATAAAACAGAACAAACTCAAGTACCCGTAATTGCAGGTTATGCCGAAGAAGCATTAAATAGCGAGTATGCTTTAAAGGATGCCAAACTTACCGTAATTACTCCTAAAAATGAGCTTAAGACGATTACGACGGAAGCTTTGCATAAATCGGCCACGGTTTTTGATGTCGATTTGCCGGAAGAGGGAACTTATATCATTCAGAGACAAGCAAGTTATCCTTTAAAATATGTATATGATCAAAAAACATGGCATTTGTTTTTTGATATACCTGCTGATAAGGCTCCACCGAAAGCAGAACGTGAATATTTAATTCCAGCTGACATTAAAGCGAAAAATATTAAAACAGAAGAAGTAACACGAGAGTGGGTATTACAAAGTTATCTTTCTAAAGGAAAAGTTTCAGATATTCAACTTCCAAATACACCGATTAAAGTTAACTTTTCTGTACATCCCAACGCAATTAAAGTTGCTCAAACTGTTAAATTAACCATAAGTGAGAAAGGAGCGAGTCTCGCGAATGCTGAAATTAATTTAAGAGAAAAAGGCGCGACTGATAAACAAGTGCAGCAGTTTAAAGCAGATAGCAACGGTCAGGTTGAGCTTAAATTTCCAAAGGCTGGAGAGTATTTAGTAGAAGTAACAGCTCCACTAAATTTAAAGGTAAAACCTAAAAATCAAAGTTATACGATTATTAGCTTAAATGTGTGGGCGCAGTAATTATTAATTTTTATAAAAAATAGATCTAGAGCGGGTCTATTTTTTGTTTTTATAAAATTCTTTTCGATTTCAATTAAGCAGTAATTGTAAGTTACACAGTTGTACCTTCACCTTTAAATTAAAAAAAATTCATCTGATAGAATAATTATGAAAAATAATTCATGTTGAGACAAATTAATTAATTCCATGGTAAAATGAATAATATTCATTAGTGAAGATTTATCTACAGTTATCCTATTTGTTGAAAGGCAAAGATGAGATTAAGACATTCATAGATAAATCTCTTTTTTAGGCTTGGGCCCATGTTAGAAATACGCCACCTTAAAACTTTAGTTGCTTTACGTGAACATGGTTCATTAGTTTCTGCTGCGAATGATCTTTGTTTAACACCCTCGGCTATCTCTCACCAATTAAAAGAATTAGATCATTGGTATGGGGTAGAGGTGGTGAATCGACGTAGCCGACCTGTTAGCTTTTCTAATGTTGGGCAACGCTTACTTAAGTTAGCTGATGATGTTTTACCTCAAATTCAGATTACACATAGTGATATTACTCGTATTGTGCATGGTCAGACAGGCAGAATTATCTTTTCATCTGAATGCCATAGCTGCTTTGACTGGTTGATGCCGTTATTGAATCAATATCGACATCAATACCCAGATGTTGATTTAGACTTTGCTTCTGGATTTGAAGCTAATCCACATGAGCTTTTACAAAATGCTGAATTTGATTTGCTTATTACAGCCGATCCAATTGCCTTAAAGGGAATTGAGTATTTTCCTATTTTTGAATATGAATCGCGTTTGGTTCTATCCAACACGCATCCATTGGTTCGTGCTGAAAATATTACGGTTCAAGAGTTAGCAGAAGAAGTTTTAATTACTTATCCGGTTGATAAACATCGTTTAGATATCATGTCTAAACTTTTTATTCCTGCGAATATTCAGCCTAAGCAAATACGAACAACAGATTTAACCCAAATGCTCATTCAGCTTGTAGCAAGTGGACGTGGCATTGCAGCTTTACCTGATTGGGTAGTAAATGAATATGAACAAAAGGGATGGGTTACGAGTCGCCGTTTAGATTGCGTTTCACCTACAGGCTTACGACGGACGTTATATGCGGGCTATCGAACTGAAGAAAAAGAAAAAAGTTATTTTGAAGGGTTCTTAAAGCAGTTAGAAAAATTCTCTTTAAAACGAACTTCGTATTATTCTGGCTAGGGCAATTCATTTAGCTTAAGCATAAAAAAGGTGCCCAATGGCGCCTTTTTTAATATCGAAAAATTTATTTACCGATAAATAACGAGAGCAAGCCTGCTGCAATAAGAGGGCCGACAGGTACACCACGGAGTAAGGCAACGCCTGCAACTGTGCCAATTAATAGGCCTGCAACAACATCAGGCTGACTCGACATAAGTTTTACACCGCGACCACCTAACCATGCGACTAACAGACCGATTGCAATGGCAACCAGTGATTTAATACTAACAAAGGACTTTAAAATACTCTCTCCGCTCAGTTTTCCGCTGGCAATAGGTGTGAGTACCCCAATGGTTAAAATAAGAATTCCTAAATTAAGACCATGTGCTTGAATAAAAGGGAAAAACTGATTTAAAGGCGTAATTTTAACGACAATTAACACACCTGCTGCAATGGTTACAGCTGCATTTTGACTTAGTAAACCACAGATAAGTAGAACTAGAAGGACAACTAAATTAACATCAAATTGGGCAAGCATGGGAGCGGGATATGCAAGTAAATAAAATGGAATTGTATAATATTTAAGAGTAGGAATGTGAAAGCTTTAAAAGATTCAACAGATCTTGGATTTTATTTTTAATAAAATTTTATTGTATATCGCTCATTGATAAAGAGTTTTAATTTTCGGTTACGCTTGGACACAATGTTATATAAATTAACAAGTTAAATCTTATAGTTTTTTGAAGTTGTGTTATAAAAATAGTCATTACTCATGAACATAGGATAATGACTATGGAAATTGTAGATATCAAAATTAAAGATCAGTTTGATCAGATTCATGATGCCAAGGCTCAACTAAAGCAAAATTTAGTTGAACACGAAAATGAAACTTTAAAACTAAGCCAACGTATTGAACATATTATTGTTGATAATGAAATTATTTTACCTACAACTGAATTGTTATTTGAAAGTGAACAGAACGAAAATATTTATCGAGTAATTGAAGAATAGAGTGCAGTTTAATGAACAAAATGCAAAGAGTAGTGAGTAGGAAGTTGAAACTGCGTTAAAATGAGTGTTTTGTTCTAAAGAGAAACTCCATGCTGCTGGAAAAAATTTTACAATCACAAGGGTTTGGTTCACGTAAATATTGTCAGCAGTTAATAAAAAATGGTTCTGTAAGTGTTAATGGAGAAATTGCCGATGATCTTAAAAAGCAATTTTCTCCTGAAAATTTAGAATTTTCGCTTTTTGGACAAACTTACCAGTATCGAGAACAAGTTTATATTGCATTAAAAAAACCAAAAGGTTTTGAATGTTCACATCAGCCTCAGCATCATCAAAGCGTTTTTAGTCTTTTACCTGAAATCATGATTCATCGAGGCGTCCAAGCAATTGGGCGTTTAGATCAAGACACAACAGGCTTACTTTTATTGACTGATGATGGTAAATATCTTCAAGCTTTAACTCATCCTCGTAAACATGTTCCAAAGGTTTATCATGTTACTACCATTGATCCAGTGACACCTGAGCAAATCGCAATGTTAAGCGAAGGTGTCAGCTTACATCAGGAAAAAGGCATTTTTGCTGCAACCGATGTAGCAATGTTGGAAACTCACAAATTAACGATGACCATTCATCAAGGTGTTTATCACCAAGTCAAAAGAATGATTGCTGCTGTAGGAAATAAAGTAGAAGCATTGCATCGCCATCAAGTAGGTCAATTGGTTTTACCTGAAATAGCAGATGGGGAATGGATTTATTTATCAGAGCAGCAAAAGCAGCTAGCACAAAATATTATTTAAGAAAACAATGGAATGTCTGGAACTCACTATCCCGAATGAAGCCCATTTGTTCATATAGACGATGAGACTCATGGTTATTACTTTGAGTTTCTAGGCTAATGCGTAGGGCATTTTGTTGTTTTGCAAATAAAATGGCAGTATCGATTAACTGTTTGGCTGAGCCTTGGCGACGAAAAATTGGCGTAACATATACATCATCTAAAATATAATATGTTGAACAAGCAACTGAAGAAAAACCTAAATAGAGTAGAACGAATCCGGTGATTTTTTCATCTTTAATATGAATGAAAAAAACACTTTCTCTATTCTCAAAACGTTGTTTAAGAAAGTAAAGTGATTCATTAAAATTAGAAGAAGCCCCATAAAACTGGCGGTATTCATCAAACAAAACGGCGAGTTGGTCTAAATCTTCAAAAGTCGCTCGTCTAACGATCATTTGGTACTCCTTGTAACTTATCATTATATTTTTACAAAGAGAGCATAACGAAAAAAAGAGCTTTTTGACGTTAAAACTTGTTTATAAATGCAACAGTGTTAAGTTTTGTCGCTCTCACCAAGAAGTGCGTTTAGTTCTTCAAATAAATCTTCATGGTCATCATCTTCTGCTAAAGTCGATGGGTTTTGATTTAATGAAGATGCTTTTGCTTTTCTGAGTTTTAATAATTGTTCCATATTAATACTCTGATTTTCGATCGCAAACGGAATAGATTTAGTTAATACGACTTGTTTAAAAAAAAGTCGTACCGCTTGGGCAGGGGTAATTCCCAATTGTTTAAAAACAGCAAAAGCCTGCTTTTTCTCTTGGGAGTCCAGTCGAACCTGATAAACTTCTGTTTTTCGCATGAATAACAAAACCAAATGATTTTTAATTTTTAGGAATTTATTTTAAACCATCGCAATGTAATTTCAATGTTTTTCGGCATAAAAAACAATCTTTTTGTCATTACGCTTACATTACAACGTCAATTCAAACTGAGAATTGAAAAACATTTCCCCTTTTGTGAGTGGATCGACAAATGAAATGTGCTTAGCTAAAAGTTGTAATGGCTCTGAAAAATCATCATCTGCCTTATGTTGAACAGTCGGATAAAATGGATCATTTTTAATCGGAATATCTAGATAATTAAGATGTACACGAAGTTGGTGCTGTTTACCTGTCGTCGGTGTTAAACGATATTTAGCCCAAATCTGGTTGTGTTCAATAAGTTCAATAAAGGTCTGAGTGTTTGCTTTAGCATTTGCCAAAACTTGCATGGTGTAAAAAGGAGTCCCTTTATCTAAATGTAAATATAATGTTTGAGGAAGTTTTAATTCTTTTTTATAAGGAGCGATAGCGTGGTAAGTTTTATTGACTTGACGCTCTGCAAATAATTGTTGGTAAATACCTCGCGATTCAACCCGTTTGCAAAATAGAACAACCCCAGCAGTTTCACGGTCTAATCGATGTATCGGTGTTAAAAATTCATTGCCTGTCTGTTTTTTAAGTCGAACTAATAATGTTTCTTGCACATATTGTCCAGTTGGGCTAATTGTTAAAAAATGAGGTTTATCGACCACCAATAAGTCATCATTTTCAAATAAAATCCGATGTTCGAAAGGAACATGTGGCTCATAGGCAAGAAATCGATAATAAAAAATATGGGTATTGCTTTGATAGGGACTATCTAATGTTAATTTTTGTCCATTTGCCCCATAAATAAGTCCATCTTGAAATCGTTGCTGCCACTCTTGTACTTTAATATGTTGAAAATGTTGGCATAAATACTCATAAATAGTTTGAGTATTTGTTTGTGCAGGAAGATAAACTTGGCTTGCGCTTACACCATCAACCATAGGTGGCAAAAAATCGTTCGGACTAGACATAAAAAAGTATAAATATGTAAGAGAATTGATATAAAAAAAGCCAACTTCTAGGGCTTGAGTAGGCTTTTAAGGCAGGGCAATGTTATCATATCGATTATTTTGAATCATGTTATGTGTGCTATGTCGTATTCATTGAAATTGGTCTTAAATCATGAAGAAGATACTGGGCGTCTAGCTCAAGCGTTGGCGCAACATGTTCAGTCAGGTGTGATTTATTTAATTGGAGACTTAGGTGCGGGTAAAACCACACTTACGCGCTATTTCTTACAGGCTTTGGGTCATAAAGGCTCTGTTAAAAGTCCAACCTATACGCTAGTTGAGCCGTATAAAATAAATGGAAAAGAAATTTTTCATTTTGACTTATATCGTTTGAATGACCCTTATGAACTTGAATTAATGGGAATCCGTGATTATTTAGATGTCACAGATGCATTATTTTTATTTGAATGGCCATCAAAAGGTGGTGATGAAATTCCTCAGGCAGATATCATCATCGATATTCAAAAGTCAGAGGATGAGCTGAGTCGTTTTGTAACTTTAACTCTACCCACAGAACCTTTGTATCAGACTTTGCAGGAACAGCTTCATGACTGATGAAAAGCTAACACAACGTCGTATTCATACTTTAGACGCAGCGTTAGCCAACCAGATTGCTGCTGGTGAGGTGATTGAACGTCCTTCATCTGTTGTTAAAGAATTATTAGAAAACTCCATCGATGCGGGTGCAACTGAACTCATTGTACGGATCGCTCAAGGTGGTTCGACCCTCATAGAAATTATTGATAATGGGCATGGTATTCATTCTGAAGATTTGGCATTAGCCGTCATGCGCCATGCGACAAGTAAAATTAAAACTGCAGAAGATTTACACGCTATTGTAAGTTTGGGATTTCGCGGGGAAGCACTTGCTTCGATTGCCGCAGTTTCAAGATTGACATTGACCAGTAGTCAAGATGAAAGTGGTATTGGTCATCAGGTTGAAGTCAATGGTACAGCCTTTGATCATCAAGAAGTACAAGCTGTTGCTGCTCAAAAGGGAACCCACATACGTGTTCAGGACTTATTTTTTAATGTTCCTGCACGCCGTAAATTCTTAAAAAAACCAACCACTGAATTTGGCCATATCGAAGAGATTGTTCGCCGTCTAGCTCTAACACATTTTGATATACGTTTTGTGCTTGAGCATAATGATAATATTAGAATTAATTTACCTATAGCAGATAGCGGAGAACTACGTTTTCAGCGAGTACAGCAATTATTAGGTTCGCAATTTGTACAAAATGCATATTGGATGGATGCCGAAAGTATTAGCATGCGTTTATCGGGGTGGCTTGGCCATCCTTCAGATGCTCGTGCGCAGGCTGATATGCAATATGTCTATGTAAATGGTCGTATTGTTAAAGATAAAACGATTTCACATGCACTACGTATGGCATATGACGGTATTTTACACGGCCACCAACATTCATCATATTTACTTTTTTTAGAAGTTGATCCTGAAAATATCGATGTGAATGTTCATCCTACAAAACATGAAATTCGCTTTTTAAATCAGAGAGAAGTGCATGAGTTTGTAAGACATTATGCCAAAGAAACTCTGTCGCAATTTCAGACAGCGAGCGCTGATTTAGCTCAAGCGATGAAAGTAGATGAAGCCTCAGACTACTCTGTGCAGTCTCAACCAAAATATCAGGAACAATTTACGCTGCATCGGGCAAATGAAGCTTTAAATCCAGACAATGAAGCGCGAGCTCAGAATGCACCGACAGAGCTATTAACTGATTTTAATGCTAGTCGTCCGCAAGCTGTTCACTATGCAGATCAAACACCAAGATATAATGGCTCTCCTCAGTTAAATAATGCGTTAAAGACATACTTAGCGCCACTGCGTGATCAACCTGCTAATTTTTCAGTAAATGGAGATATTGAGCCAGTAACTAAAGTCGATGAATTTCCGTTAGGCATAGCAATTGCTCAACTTCATGGAATTTATGTTTTAGCGCAAAATACAGAAGGGCTAATTATTGTTGATATGCATGCAGCCCATGAGCGAATTTTATTACAGCAAATGAAAAATGCTTGGGACAAACCAGAGTTTTGGACATCTCAGCAATTGCTTATACCTAAAGTCATTTCTATTAGTCGTATGCAGGCAGTGCGTGTAGAAGAGTTGAAACCTCAACTTGAGCGCTTAGGACTAGAAATTGATTTATATGGGGACGAGCAGATTATTGTTCGGGGAGTACCAGCCATATTACAAAAAGCTGACTTTGAAAATCTTATTCCTGAACTTTTAAATGATTTAGATCCAAATGATGAAGCACAAGGATTACTTCAAAAAAGAGATGAGTTATTAGCTGGAATGGCATGTCATGGAGCAGTACGTGCACATCGACAACTCAGTCTTTCGGAAATGAATGCTTTACTTCGCCAAATGGAACAAACCGAATTTGCGAGCCAATGTAACCATGGAAGGCCAACTTGGCGTGCATTTCCATTATCTCAATTAGATAAATTATTTGCTCGAGGAGAGTAGTTTTACATGTCAAATCAATTGCCCGTCATCAATTTAATGGGACCAACTGCAAGTGGTAAAACCGCTTTGGCATGTGAATTATACGAACGTGGAAATTTTGAGCTGATTTCTGTTGATTCTGCTCTCGTTTATAAAGATATGGATATCGGTACTGCTAAACCAACTCGTAAAGAGCAAGCGCTATATCCTCATCATTTAATTGATCTGATTACTCCTCTTGAAGTTTACTCAGCCGCTCAATTTGTTGAAGATGCGTCTAAGTTGATTGATGACATGCATTCACGTGGGAAAACTCCTATCTTGGTAGGAGGCACAATGTTGTACTTTAAGGCATTATTAGAAGGTCTATCGAGTAATTTACCAAGTGCAGATGCCCAAGTTCGGGCAGCAATTGAAGAAAAAGGTTTAAATGAAGGGTGGCAGGCTGTTTATGACGAATTAGTTTCCGTAGATCCTGCCGCGGCTATAAAATTTAATGTGACTGATAAGCAAAGGATTATTCGAGCACTAGAAGTTTATAAGCTTACGGGTGAGCCAATTACTAAATTGCAGGCAGAACAACCAAAAAACGTACCATATCGATACATATTTCATAATTATGCTTTACTTCCAGATCGGGTAGAATTACATCAACGCATTGAGCAAAGATTAAGCAAAATGTGGGATATCGGTTTTTTGAGTGAAGTTGAAGCTCTAATTGAAAAATACGATTTAGATGAAAATTTACCCTCAATGCGTTCAGTGGGTTATCGACAAGCACTAGAATTTCTATTAAAAAGTGATATAAGTCTCAAAAGTAAACGTGAAATGGAGGATAAAGCTTTATTTGCAACACGACAACTTGCCAAACGTCAATATACGTGGTTACGTTCTTTGCAAGAAATACACGATTTTAAAACTTACTTGACGATAAAGCAGGCGAAAGAAGACTTGCGAAACTCTTATGGATAAAGCAAAATTTGCACACTGTCTTTTTATAATTTTTAGTTGAAAAATAAAGATAGTTTTTTTTGCGCTGATTTAAAAATTTTTTTTTGGAGTTAAAAATGTCTAAAGGTCAAACTTTACAAGATCCGTTCTTAAATTCTCTCCGTAAAGAACGTATTCCTGTTTCTATTTTCCTTGTGAACGGTATTAAATTACAGGGTCATATTGAATCATTTGACCAATATGTTGTTTTATTAAAAAATACAGTAAGTCAAATGGTTTACAAACACGCGATTTCAACTGTTGTTCCAGCACGTAACCCACGCCCAGCAGGCGCGCAAGGTACAGGCTTCCCAGCACAAGGTGGCACACAAGGCGGTTTTGGTGGTCAACCTACTGGTGGCTTCGGTGGCGCTCAAGGCGGCTTCGGTGGTGCTCAAGGTGGCTTCGGTGGCGCTCAAGGCGGCTTCGGTGGTCAAGGTGGCTTCGGCGGTGGTCAAGGTGGTGGCTTCGGCGGTCAAGGTGGCTTCGGTGGTCAAGGTGGTGGTTTCGGTGGTCAAGGTGGCTTCGGTGGTCATCAAGGTGGTTTTGACAACGATACTAAATTTGAAGATGGTCAAGAAGACGAAAATAATCGTTAATTGATATCTAAAAAAGAAACCAGTCAGATAATGACTGGTTTTTTTATGTTTATTTAAAAGTTAATTCAAAATATTAAACTCATCAAAGGTCATGATTTGACCATGGTGACTCATATATTTAAATAAATAGAGTTTTAATCGATGATATTAATATTGGCTGCTGCTTTAAGTAGTGTTTTGGTGTCTATCCTATTAAAAAACTTAAAGAAAAAAGAGTATCAGCCGTTACAAATGATTGCATGGAACTATGCGAGCGCGAGTCTTCTTTGCTTTTGGTGGTTTCAGCCTGATATTCAACATATTTCAATACAAAAGACTCCTTGGTGGTTAATTATTGCATTGGGACTGATTTTGCCCAGTATTTTTCTGTGTTTAGCCAAGTCATTAGAATATGCAGGAATTGTTAAGACCGAAGTTGCACAGCGTCTTTCTGTCGTACTTTCTTTACTCGCAGCTTATTTCTTTTTTCATGAACAATTTAATGCATTAAAGCTATGGGGAATAGGTTTAGGAATTTTTGCTGTTTTACTTGTTCTTTTTGGACAAATGAGTGCTTCTTCGAATCATCAATCTAGAAAAGCAATTTTTGCTCTATTAAGTGTTTGGTTTGGATATGCCGCAGTAGATATTCTCTTAAAATATACGAGTAGTTTAGGTCTTCAATTTACACTCACTTTGAATCTTATTTTTATTACAGCTTTTATATTATCAATTTCATATTTATTGGTGCAGAAAACCCAAAAATGGCAGCTTAAAAGTGCTATAGCTGGGTTGGTGCTGGGGGTACTTAATTTCTCAAATATTGCTTTATATGTGAAAGCTCATATTCTTTTAAAAGACTCGCCTGCAATTGTTTTTGCAAGTATGAATATTCTTGTGGTGTTATTAGGCATTGCAAGTGGCGTTATTTTATATAAAGAAAAATTAAAATGGCATACCACTTTGGGTATTCTATTTGGGATAAGTGGCGTGATTTGTTTAGCTAGGGCAATGGCTTTATAGTTCAAGAGAGTTGAATCTCTTGAACTATTCTAATTTTATAAATAGGTAAAAATAACTTCATCTGGTAGGCGTGATTTAGGTAGTTTGGCATTAAAATCGTTTTCACTGCGATAACCTAGGGAAACAATGACTGAACTTCGTAAGCCTTTTTCAGTTAAACCTAACTCATTATTTAAAATATCTTCATCAAAGCCGCCCATTGGGGTTGCATCAATTCCTTCTAAACCCGCAGCAAAAAGTAGTTGTCCTAGAGCAATGAATGTTTGATTTTCCATCCATCCAAATAAATTTTTCTGCTCATTTCGATAGAACTCAACATAGCCATGGCGAGTATCTTTTTGGCCTAATTTAGCTTTTTCATCTTTAAAACGGCCACTTAAATCATCTTGTTCAAGTAATTGATCTAAGTATTCAGATGAAATGTCTGTTTTTGTGCAAAATACAAGTGTGTGTGATGACTCAAGCACTTTGGGACCATTGTAAGCATATTTACCTGTTAGGGCTTTCACTATTCTTTCTTTAGCTGCAAGATTATCTGCAACAAAAAAGTGCCAAGGCTGTATATTCACTGAAGAAGGTGAAAAACGTAAAATTTCTAATAATTTATTAATTTTTTCTTGGGGGATTTTCTTTTCAGAATCGTACGCTTTTGTTGTATAGCGGCTTTTAACAGAATTCAATAGGTCCATAGGTCTACTCCATATCAATCTTATGGCAATTGAGAGAATTTAATCTTTGTCATCATACGCTATTTTATTCAAAAACATTTCCTATGTAATTTGATAAAGAAATATAATGTTTATATAAAAGTTTAGTAATCTATTGAAAATGATTGATTTAATGCCAACCGATGCAAAGAGTAAGCTGTGAGAAGTTAGAATTGTTAAAGCTTTTATCATTCTTATATTTGTATTGAGTCTTCTTATTTTATACATTGAGTATCACGATCATGCACATATAAGCTGGAAATTTATATTTATTGCCAGCATGTGTGTGATTTACGATTCTGATTTAAATAAAAAAATTAAAGAATTGAAAGTTGAAATAAAAAGTGACTAATTTCTAACTAATAATTCCATACAACCAATTCGAGCTGTTGCGTATTTGAGGATGGATCAATTTCTAAAATATAAGCCTGATCTTCACGCCAATCACCAAGAACAATTCGCTGTTTATCTTGCACTTGATGAATTGACGGGCGGTGAGTATGCCCATGAATCAGTGTATCTACATCTGCTAAAGCAGACAGAACTGTTTGCTCATTCACATCCATGATTTCATAGCTTTTTTGCTGTTTATCCGCGGAGCTTCTCTTGCGGAAGCCATTAACCAGCTTAGTGCGAAAACTAAGTGGAGTTCGGCGTAAAAGAGCGACTAATAGAGGATTTCGAATAATCTTTTTAAATCTTTGATAAGAAACGTCATCTGTACATAATGCATCGCCGTGTTCTAGACGATATTGATGTCCTGCAATATTGAGGGAATAAATGTCAGGGAGTAAAACGCCATTAAATTTATTGAGGAAAACTTGATTAAGAGCAAAATCCCGATTGCCTACTTGAAAGTAAACTCGATTACCCTTTTGAGTAAAAGCCTTTAAGGCATCGACAATTTCATCGAGCCATGGTGCTGAATAGTCATCTCCAATCCAGGCATTAAACCAATCGCCTAAAATGTAGAGCTGAGTATTTTTATCTTGGTAATGCACCAATAAGTCTAAAAACCCTCGAACGAGTCGAGGGTGTTCAGGTGACAAATGTAAATCTGAGATAAACAGATAAGTCACAGCTTTATCCTAAAATTATTCAGAAATAATTTTAGCAGATTCGATTACAACGTTTTCTAAAGGAACGTCAGCGTGATAACCACGGTTACCAGTGCGAACACCTTTGATCGCTTCAACAATGTCTAGACCTTCAACAACTTTACCAAATACAGCATAACCCCAACCTTGAGCAGTTTTAGAGGTATGGTTCAAGAAAGAGTTATTTTTCACGTTGATAAAGAATTGAGCAGAAGCAGAGTGAGGAGCTTGAGTACGCGCCATTGCAATCGTACCTTCGTCGTTGCTTAAACCGTTATCAGCTTCATTTTCAATTGAATCACGTGTTGCTTTTTCTTTGAAGTTTTCATCCATACCGCCACCTTGGATCATGAAACCATCAATGACGCGGTGGAAAATAACGCCGTCATAAAAACCGTCACGTACATATTCTAAAAAGTTTGCTACTGTTTTAGGTGCTTTTTCAGCATTCAGTTCAAGAACAATACGACCTTTATTGGTGTTTAATTCGACTTGAGGAAAACTCATTACATTAATCTCCTAAACATGGGCTTATGACCATGGGTTTTTGGTTGAGAGAAGCATAAGCAAACTGTAAACTACAAGGCAAGTAAAAAACGTTAAAATCTTTGTTAAAAATGAAGATAGCGTTTAAATTTTTCGAAATTTTATCTACAAAGAAGTGATTGATACACTATGAAGCCTAATGATGTTGTCTCGAGCCTGCCAAATAACCCGACACCGAATACTCATGCCTCTGTCGATTCTGCGCAGCAAGAACAACAGGCTGGCTTAGATTTTGTTCGCCAAGTCATTACTGAAGACTTGGCTGCTGGACGTGCAAATCAGATCGTAACGCGTTTTCCACCAGAACCAAATGGTTATTTGCATATTGGTCATGTAAAAGCGATTTGCCTAAACTTTGGTGTGGCTGAAGAGTTTGATGGTTTATGTAATTTACGTTTTGACGATACAAACCCTGATGCTGAAGAACAAGAGTACGTTGACGGTATTGCAAATGATGTGAAGTGGCTTGGTTTTAACTGGAATGGTGAGCCACGCTATGCATCAAGTTATTTTGATCAATTATATGCATGGGCTGTTCAACTCATTGAGCAAGGTGATGCTTATGTTGATTTACAGTCTCCAGAAGAAATTAAGTTAAACCGCGGTAGTTTTGTTGAGCCTGGTAAAAATTCACCATACCGTGATGCATCTGTTGAAGAGAACCTTGCTCGCTTTGAAAAAATGCGCAGTGGTGAATTTAAAGAGGGTGAAGCTGTTTTACGTGCCAAAATTGATATGGCAAGCCCAAACGTACACATGCGTGATCCAATTTTATATCGCGTATTGCATTCAGAGCATCATCAAACAGGTGATAAATGGAAAATCTATCCAATGTATGACTATGCTCATCCATTGTCTGATGCTATTGAGGGGATTACTCATTCGCTTTGTACATTAGAGTTCCAAGATCACCGTCCGTTTTATGACTGGATTGTAGAAAAGGTAAAATCTAAAGCAGTTCCACATCAGTATGAATCTTCACGTTTAAACGTGGACTACACCATTACATCAAAACGTAAATTACGTAAATTGGTGGAAGGTGGTCATGTAAATGGTTGGGATGACCCGCGTATGCCAACAGTAGTAGGTATGCGTCGTCGTGGTTTTACTCCAGAAGGTTTACGTGATTTCTGTAAACGTGTAGGTGTGTCAAAAACTGATGGTATTGTAGATGTTGCAATGCTTGAGTTCTGTATTCGCCAATCTTTGGAAAATACAGCTGCACGTGGTATGGCTGTTTTAAGCCCACTTAAAGTGACTTTAACTAATTTACCAGAGGATATGGATCTTACTCATGCTCGTCATCCTAACGTTGATATGGGTGACCGTGTAATTCCATTAACCAAAGAAATCTATATTGACCGTAAAGATTTTGAAGAAGTACCACCAAAAGGCTTTAAACGTTTAATTCCTGACGGTGAAGTACGTTTACGTCATGCTTACGTGATTAAATGTGATGAGGTCATTAAGGATGCTAATGGTGAAGTGGTTGAGCTGAAATGTTCAATTGACCCTGAAACTTTAGGTAAAAACCCTGAAGGCCGTAAAGTGAAAGGTGTAATTCACTGGGTATCTGCAACAAAAGGTATTCCTGCTGAAGTACGTATTTACGATCGTTTGTTCACAGAAGCAGACCCTGAAACAGGTGATGATTTCTTGGCAAACCTAAATCCAGATTCGATGAAAGTATTAGAAGCTGTAATTGAACCTGCTTTAGCACAAGCGAGTCCTGAAGATCGTTTCCAGTTTGAACGTGAAGGTTATTTTGTTGCTGATCAACATGATCATTCACCTGAAAAACCAGTGTTTAACCGTATTCTCGATTTGAAAGATAGCTTTAAGCCTGAGAAAAAGTAACACGAGTAACAGGTTTTGAGTAAATAGCAGATATAAAAAAGCCCAACTCAGTTGGGCTTTTTTATGGTGTTCATACTCATATTATTTTTTATTTTGCTTTGGCGATTAAGCTAAGCAGGGTTAATGACATAAAAATAAGCAATAATTGTGATGAGTAGAATACATGCAAGCAATAAATAGGTATTCACCGTATTAAAGCTTTTAATGAATTTCCAGATATCCATAGTAAATCAGCGTGTATTTTATGTTACAAAAAAGAATAAATGTATAATACACGTAAATTAAAAATAAATGTGCCTAAAGATAGATTATTAATCTACCTTTGAGTAAAAAAGAAACGTTTAGTTTGAGGAATATAATCTAATTAATCAATTATTAAATTATATTTTTATAAATTAACCACTATATCCAATACGTTTGAGAAATTTTTGAATAATTTCAAATGCAGCATGTTCGAGCGCTTGAGCGTATTGCAAATTATCTTCGCGAAGCTTTGGAATCGAAACATTTGCATGGCGAAGTTCACATGTATGACCAATTAACCATTTTTCAAAATGCTCTTCAGTGGTTTCAATGTGGAACTGCAAGGCAAGAATATTATTCCCGACTTCAAATGCCTGATTGGTATAAATATCAGAGCTTGCTAAAAGCACTGCATTTTCAGGAAGGTCGAAAGTGTCACCATGCCAATGTAGAACATGCACATTATTAAGCAAACCAGATAAAACTTGATTAGCGCGTAGGCTTAAACTCAGTGAACCCCAGCCAATTTCTTTTTGATGTCCTGCATATACTTTTGCGCCAAGTGCATGAGCAATAAGCTGTGCGCCTAGGCAAATGCCCAGAGTAGGTTTATCGGCTGCTAAACGTTGTTTGAGTAAAGCAATTTCATCTTTTAAGAATGGATAATCATCAGTTTCATAAACCCCGATTGGACCACCTAAAATAATGGTTAAACCTTCATGTGAAAAAGCAGGAGTTAAATCATCAACACCCGCCTCAAAATAACGGACACGAAATCCGAGTTGATAAAAGACATCTTCTAATGAACCTAAGTCTTCGAAAGCAAGATGCTGAATGGCATAAATAGTTTTAGGGAAGGCGTTTGTTGTGCTCATACAAATGATTCATAGAAGATCAATAGGTGGAGTATAGCGATAAATATAAAGAAAAGAATATCTGTATAAATCACCAATAACCGAAAATTGATATTTTTCGTTAAAATGATGTTGTTATGCAAAGGATTATCTATTTATGACTAAATCCCTAAACATATTCTACTGTTTAAAATAATAGCTTTTGAGTTTCCTCAAGGCCTATGTTTGAAAGTTGATGTTCATCTTTTAAATTAACGCCTGAAAAACCGAGTTGTTTTGATTTTTTCATTAATGCAATTAAACGTTGTACCGCCACTGGAATACTTAAGCCTGCTGGGCGAACATTGGAAATACAATTGCGTTTCGCATCGAGGCAGCCTGAATATGCATTCCATGTATAGTAAATGCCCATATTATCGGGAGAGCTTAATCCCGGACGTTCGCCAATAAGCATCACAAGCATAGATGCTTTGAAAATTTCTGCGACTTCATCGCCAAGAGCAACTCGGCTACCTGTCGCAAGTGAAATTGGTGCAAGACTCCAGTTTTCTTGCTGAATTTGTTCGTTTAACGCTGTAATAAATGCCACAGCGTTCGCTTCAATTGCTCTTGCAGAGAGTCCATCACCGACCACAATACAAACATCGTATTGTTGAGAGCCTTCTGCATATTTCTTAATTAAGACATCTTTTGATTGATCTGAAAGCTGACGTCCTAAATCAGGACGTTTAAGATAAATTTCCTTATTAGGGGCGTTGCTTTGGACATGAATGCTTGGAAGCTGCTGTTGCTGTAATTGTTCAGATAAATGGAAAACGTCCATATCTTGATAAACAGCATCTTTTGCTTGTGCATGAGACAATTGGAACTCAAGTAAGGCTCGTGTTGGGATGCTACAACCTGCACGGCCCAAAGCAATACGGGCATCGGTAAACTGTTTGAGTTTTTCCCACTGATCTTGATGGGTAGAAGAGGGATATTGAATATCACGACTGAGTTTCATAGTGTTCTCCCTAATTCATAAGCAGGCGAGAGAATTGGTCAGGCATGTGATCTGCCCAGCAAATTTGAGAGTTTTGTTGTTTAAAAATGCCTTGCTGTTCAAGCCAAGCAGAAAACTCAGGAGCGGGTTTTAAACCTAAAAGCTGTCTTAAGTATAGGGCATCATGGAACGAAGTCGTTTGATAATTGAGCATGACATCATCTGAACCCGGAATCCCCATAATAAAGTTGATGCCCGCTGCGCCAAATAGGGTAAGGAGAACATCCATGTCGTTTTGGTCGGCATCAGCATGGTTGGTATAGCAAATGTCGCAGCCCATTGGCACACCAAGTAATTTGCCACAAAAGTGGTCTTCTAGACCTGCGCGTATAATTTGTTTGCCGTTAAAAAGGTACTCTGGGCCAATAAAACCGACGACTGTATTTACTAAAAGCGGGTTATATTTACGAGCCACTGCATAGGCACGAGTTTCCAATGTTTGCTGGTCAACGCCGTGATGTGCATTGCTTGATAATGCACTACCTTGACCAGTTTCAAAGTACATAACGTTTTGTCCAATGGTTCCGCGTTTGAGTGCAAGCGTGGCTTCATATCCTTCTTGCAGTAAATCGAGTGAAATTCCAAAACCTTCGTTAGCCAGTTGGGTGCCAGCGATTGATTGAAACATTAAATCAATCGGCACATTTTTTTCAGCAAGTTGAATACCTGAGCTGATATGGGTAAGTACACAAGATTGTGTTGGAATCTGATATTCCTGAATCACATGATCAAGTAATTTTAGTAGCTCAGACAAATTATGTAGGTTATCCGTCGCTGGATTGATACCAATCACGGCGTCACCATTGCCATACATCAAGCCATCTAAAATACTGGCGGAAATACCAAGAACATCGTCGGTAGGGTGGTTCGGTTGTAAACGGGTAGAAAGATGGCCTTTTAAACCAATCGTGTTGCGAAATTGGGTGACCACTTCACATTTGCTAGCGACAAAAATCAAATCTTGATTGCGCATAATTTTGCTGACAGCAGCTACCATTTCTGGAGTTAAACCTGATGCTAATGCTTTTAAGCTTTGTGCAGTTGCTTCTTCTCCAAGTAACCAATTCCGAAAATCGCCTACTGTGAAGTGTGAAATAGGGGCAAAGGCTGCCGGATCATGTTCATCAATAATTAAACGGGTAATTTCATCAGTTTCGTAATCGACTAGAACCTCATTTAAAAAGGTTTTAAGCGGTACATCGGCCAAAGTCATTTGTGCCGCAACATGTTCGGTTGCGTCTCTGGCAGCTACACCTGCTAACTCATCGCCTGAACGTAATGGTGTTGCTTTTGCCATTAAAGTTTTTAGGTCAGCAAAGTGATACTGCTGATTGGCGACAATATTGCGATAACTCATGGTTGCATCCTTTTATTTATAGCTCTTGTTCAGCAGCTTTAATATTTGCAAACTCTTCTTCTGGTGTACCTTTCACTAAATGATAACGACTATAGAACAAAAAGTAAGCAATAAATGCAGCATAAATAGCAGCAGCAATAAACCAGACTCTAGGGTTAACCACAAAACCTGCAACTACCGCAGCCACTGCTAAAACTAATGCAATGCTTGAGGTCACAATGCCACCTGGTGTTTTATAGGGACGGGGCATGTCGGGTTTAGATAGGCGTAATTTGATGTGGGATAAAAGAATCAACACATAAGAAATGGTTGCACCAAAAACCGCGATTAAAATCAGTGAATCGCCTTCTTTGGTAAGTGAAAGTAAGAAACCGATAATGCCCGGAATAATAATTGCGAGATAAGGGGCTTTATTTTTGTTAGTTAAGGAGAGTGAGGTTGGTAAATAGCCAGCACGTGACAATGCAAAGATTTGACGTGAATAGGCATAGATAATTGAAAAGAAACTCGCGATTAAACCTGCTAAACCCACAAAGTTTACAAAGGTCGCAAGCCAAGTATTGGTGCCATAAACTTTAACCAGAGCATCTACGAGGGGAGCACCAGAATTTTGTAAAGTACTCGCACCTGCTGCGCCCGCACCCAAGAATAAAATGAGCATGGCAAACGCCGTTAAGATGAGCATTGAACCAATCAAACCACGTGGGAGCGATTTGGCTGGATCTTTCGCTTCTTCGGCTGCTAAAGGAACACCTTCAACTGCAAGGAAAAACCAGATTGCAAAAGGAACTGCTGCCCAGATGCCTAAATAGCCATGAGGTAGAAAACGACTTGCACCAGCTGCTGTGCCAACAGGAATATCCAACAAATTTTGTGTATTAAAATGTGGAATCATTGCGACAATAAACACAACCAGAGCAACAGCTGCGACAAGTGTAATCGCAAACATAATTTTTAAGGCTTCGCCGGCACCTTTGAGATGTATGCCCATAAAAATGGCGTAGCAGGCGAGGTAAATCATCCAGCCATTAATGCCAAATAAAGATTCACAATAACCACCAATAAATACGGCAATAGCAGCAGGGGCAATTGCGTATTCAATTAAAATAGCTGTACCTGTTAAATAGCCACCAAAAGGACCAAAGGCAGCACGTGCAAAGCTATAACCACCACCCGCCGTAGGCATCATAGTGGACATTTCTGACATAGAAAGACACAGGCACAGGTACATAAGCGCAGCAAGCGCAGTGGCAATAAACATACCGCCCCAGCCACCTTGAGCAATACCAAAGTTCCAACCGGCAAAATCACCAGATATCACATAAGCCACGCCTAAACCAATCAGGAGTAACCAACCCACGGTACCTTGTTTAAGTTGACGCTGAGCAAAATATTCTGCTGATGAAACTTCTGCGCTTGAAGCAATAACGGAAGCTGTTTCTGGTTGATTCATACAATACTCCTGCGAGTGGGTTTGTATGAATCAATGCAAAAGCAATGCCTAAATTAAGCACTTTAGATAATAGATGGCGCTTTTTTATTCCAAATGATAAAAACTTGAGAACTAACAGTACTAAATAAAGAAGCCAGTAATCTAAATTACTGGCTTCTTACATAATTAATGAGCTTACTTCTTTCTAGTGTTGATAGTCTGGTATCAACTTGGTGCAGAACTTAGAAGAAGCCCATTGGTTTAGTTGAATAACTCACCAATAAGTTTTTAGTTTGTTGATAATGATCTAGCATCATCTTGTGGTTTTCACGACCAATACCTGATTTTTTGTAGCCACCAAATGCAGCATGTGCAGGGTAGATGTTGTAGCAGTTTGTCCAGACACGGCCCGCCTCAATGGCACGACCCGCACGATAAGAAATGTGAGCTGAACGTGACCAAACGCCTGCACCTAAACCATACATGGTGTCATTGGCAATTTTAATTGCATCGTCAAAGTCTTTGAACGTTGTCACAGCAAGTACAGGTCCAAAAATTTCTTCTTGGAAAACTTGCATGCCATTGTGACCTTTAAAAATAGTCGGATCAACATAGAAACCATCACCTACTTCTTTACGGCCACTACCGCCAAGTAAGAGTTCTGCGCCTTCTTCACGACCAGTATTAATACAACGTAAGATTTTCTCTTGTTGTTGTAGAGATGCTTGAGCACCAATCATGGTTTCAGTATCAAGTGGATGACCAGTTTTAATACGTTTTACACGCTCTACAGCCAACTCCAAGAACTGATCAGCAATACTTTCTTGTACTAAAGCACGAGAAGGGCAAGTACATACTTCACCTTGGTTCAAGGCAAACATCGCAAAACCTTCAAGTGTTTTTTCTAAGAAATCATCTTCTTTATCCATGATATCTTCAAAGAAAAGGTTTGGTGACTTACCGCCAAGTTCTAAGGTGACTGGAATAATATTTTCGGTCGCATATTGCATCACCATTTGTCCAGTTTGAGTTGAACCTGTGAAAGCAATTTTGGCAATACGTGGGTTTGTCGCTAGCGGACGACCGACTTCTGAACCGAAACCATTAACAATATTAAGTACACCCGGCGGTAAAATGTCTTGAATAAGTTCAGCCACCAACAAAATACCTACTGGTGTTTGCTCTGCTGGTTTAATTACGACACAGTTACCAGCCGCTAGAGCAGGAGCAAGTTTCCATGCTGCCATTAAAATTGGGAAGTTCCATGGAATGATTTGGCCAACCACACCTAATGGCTCATGGAAATGGTAGGCAATTGTATCTTCATCAATTTCAGAGATCCCGCCTTCTTGAGCACGGATACAACCTGCGAAATAACGGAAATGGTCAATCGCAAGTGGTAGGTCTGCTGCTAAAGTTTCACGAACAGCTTTACCGTTATCCCAAGTTTCTGCGACAGCAAGCATTTCAAGATTTGCTTCTAAACGATCAGCAATTTTTAAAAGTATATTAGAGCGTACCGTTGGTGAGGCTTTATTCCATGTAGCTTTCGCTTTATGTGCTGCATCTAGAGCAAGTTCGATATCTTCGGCACTAGAGCGTGGAATACGTGTGAAAGCTTTTCCATCAACAGGAGATACATTATCAAAATATGCACCTTTTACAGGTGCAACCCATTCACCGCCAATAAAATTTTCATATTGTGATTTAAATTGAACTTTTGAGCCTGGTTGATTTGGATCGATATAGCGCATATAAATATTCCTTTGCTTTTTAGGACTAAAGACTAACAAGAACCCTGTCAGTAGGTACTTTCGTACTTTGTATAATTAGGATATAAAGAAGAAGGTTGGAGAAAGGTTGGAATAGAAATGTGGATATATAAGGAATTTACAAATGTTCACAAAAAAGGATTTATTGCAGCAACGGACGTTGATTGATCAACTGCGTACGCAAAATAGTCTCTCTCCTCAAAATGCTGCCAAACTGGGTCAAAGTATTGCAAGTTCATGGGAACGGTCAGCCTCTGCTGCGATTCCTAAAGAGCGTTTTGCGGCTCCATTAGTCGAAAAAAAATCTGCTTCACAAAATGCTTTAGATATGGCTTTAAGTCAGTGTGCCGATGATTTACGTCATATTGCTGAGCAATCCTCAATGGTGATTGCCGTTGGTGACATTGGTAGTACGATCATTTGGACGGCAACAAGTGCTCAAATGCAAAGTGCAGCTGAGCGTGTTCACTTTGTACAGGGTGGGCAATGGCGTGAAGAATTTGTTGGTACCAATGCATTGGCTTTGTCTTTAAAAACTCAGCAATCAAGTTGTGTTTTTTCTAATGAACATTATATGGAATCGATTCATGATTGGGTGTGCTATGCCGCGCCAATTATCGATCCATACTCAAAACAAACTCTAGGTGTCGTTGATTTATCGACTACTTGGAAGAACCATAATAGTTTAGGAATATTGGCTGCCGAACGTTGTGCATCAATTATTCAATCTGCCTTGCTAGAGCAGCAGCGTCAGCAATTACATATTCGTGCTTTTTCAACACCACAAGTTAAATTTAATGGCAAAAGTTTATTATTAACACCGCGTCAAATTGAAATTTTAACCATATTGGCGTTATGTCCACATGGTTTAACTTTAGAGCATCTCTATCAGGCGCTCTATGGCGAACGTAAAGTGAGTATGGGTACGCTTAAAGCTGAAATGTCTCAACTTCGAGATATTTTGGGTGGTTTACTTGGATCTCGGCCATATCGTTTGCTTGTACATGTTGAAGCCGATTTTTTACAAGCTGAACAAGCACTGGATGCGGGATATGCGGCTTCTGCTTTGCAGCTTTACACAGGTGTTTTTCTGGCAAAAACTGAAAGCCCGTTTTTATGTGCATGGCGTGACTGCCTTGAATCGCGCTTGAGCGATGCAATTTTTAAAACGCAAGAAACAGATTTATTACTTAAGCATTTAGCTCATTTCCCCGAAGCAATCGATGCAGTAGAACGTCTTATGGAGTTAGTACCGAGTGAACATCCCGCGCATCAATTGCTGATGAAATACCTTGACTCACCTAAGCTCAGTTAAGTGATTTTTTGATCCAGCCACTGGAACAATTGTTGATAGACTTGTTCTCGTACTGGCTGGGCCGAAAGGACTAAATCATGTAACCCATTGTGAATAGAGACAACAGAGACATCGCCTTTAATTTTTTTACCATGTTTTTCAATGTCTTTAACATCTAAAATCACATCACTCTGAGTCGCATCTGCTCCCCATTTTTTAGGGTTTTTAGTTTGATGAGAATGCATAATCAGTGCAGGGATATCAAGTTTAACCCCGCGATGTATTTCTTTTTGTGCCGTATGAATCGCATGTAGAAAGCTGAGTTGAACCGTAGGGGCAGAGGTAGGTTTCCAGTCCAGATTAAAGTCCCATTCGCCCTTGAGCTGTTTGTGAAGACTCGCGGTGTACCATTTGTTCAGTTGGCTTGGGAATTTAACTTTAGGTAGATATTTTCCTACTCGACTGAGTACTGGAATACCAAACTTCTTTTCGACCAAGCTTAAATTAAAGTCATAAAATGGACTATTCGTCCATAGCGCTTTAATAAGAGGATGGTTCGGGTGATGGGCAGCATAAAGCGTTGCTGTCAAACCGCCAGTCGAATGGCCTGCAAGCAATACTTGTGTGTGCTGTTCTTTAGCAATTATATCTAATGCTTGAGTAATTTCGGCATCGTATTCACTTAAATCAAGCACATTATAGAAGATTTGATGGGGTAGCTTGGAACGACCATATTTTCTTAAATCCAAGGCATAGAAGTCGTAACCATGCGCATTGAATTGTTCAGCCATTTCAGTTTGAAAGAAATAATCTAAAAAACCATGAATATACAGCACAGCTTTTTGAGTAGATTGAGCGGCCTTTTTACGAACCAGTGTGGCAACAACTTTACCTTCATAATCATCGGGAAAGTTTAGTGTGAGCTGTTCGTAGCCAGTACCTAAAATATCTGGAACATAATTTTGAGTAGCTGAGGATGTATTCATTTTTATCGAGCTATTGTAATTAAGACATGCTGAGTATCCTTCAATGAAATGGGCGAATTGTCAATCAGGTTTAGAGGTTGGATTGGAATAGAGGTTTAAAAAAAAGGGAATACCGCTGGAGCTAAGTATTCCCCAAAAAGTAAGTCAACGGTCGGAGGGGTTTGACTTACTAGAGGGATGTGCCATTACATCAGTATTAAAGTGCTGCTTTGAAAATCTCCACAACTTGTGCATGATTTGCTTTACGTGGATTGGTCAGCATACATGCATCTTTTTGAGCATTATCGGCCATAACCGCAAGGTCTTCAGTTTTTACGCCTAGCTCTGTTAATCCAGATGGAATACCAATGGATGAAGACAGTTTACGAATGGCATCAATTGCAGCATACGCAGCTTCCATCACGGTCAGTCCATGAGTTTTTACACCCATTAACTCTGCGATTTTTGCGTAGCGATCTGGGCAGGCAATTAAGTTAAATTCGCACACGTGTGGTAACAAGATTGCGTTACATACGCCGTGAGGTAGGTTATAGAAACCGCCCAATTGATGCGCCATTGCATGTACATAACCTAGAGATGCATTGTTAAATGCCATACCAGCCAAGTACTGTGCATAGCTCATTGCATCACGTGCTTCGATATTTTCACCGTTTGCTACAGCAGGTTGTAACCATTGACTAATCATGGTGATGGCTTTTTCTGCACAAGCATCGGTAATTGGGTTGGCCGCCGTAGAAACATAGGCTTCAACTGCATGGGTTAAAGCATCCATACCTGTTGCTGCTGTTAAACCAGCCGGTTTGGCAATCATGAGTTTCGGGTCATCAATTGCAATAAGTGGAGTACAACGCCAGTCAACAATTGCCATTTTTACGTGAGTGTCTGTATTGGTAATAATACAGAAACGAGTCATTTCAGATGCAGTACCAGCGGTTGTGTTGACTGCAATCAGTGGCGTCATTGGGACTTTACTTTTATCGATACCTTCGTAATCACGAATATGACCACCACCAGCAGTAACTAGGCCAATCCCTTTTGCACAGTCATGAGATGAACCGCCACCTAGCGAGACAATAAAGTCACAGCCATTGTCGTTATAGGCATTTACGCCATTATGGACATTGATATCGGTTGGGTTAGGTTCTGCACCCGGAAAAATATGGCTCGCAACGCCTGCTTCAGTTAAATAGTTTGCGATAAGATCTGCGACACCAAATTTAAATAAGCCTTCATCGGTCACAATTAATGCTTTTTTTGCGCCGAGGTTTTGTGCCTTTGTACCTATTTCTTTGGCACATCCTGGTCCAAAGAGTGATACACAGGGAATATAAAAACCATTTGTTTGATCTGCAATATTTTTAAAAGCCATGGAGTGATTCCTTCTTCCATAAATCCATTGTTTGTTATTACAGGTGAGCCTCACCATGGCCTTAGTATTGTGATGTGAAGATTATTTTCCTACCTACCAAAAACCTACCAAATATTATTTTAATGTTAATTATTGATTTATATTGATTTTACAGAAATTCTAGCTCATTCATTTAATTTTTTCGGGAAAGTCGTTAAGCTATGGGCTGTTGAAGATGTACTTATGAGATTATGAAACAGGAAACTGCGCTTAAACTGCTTAAAGCAGGTGAAAATGTCTTTTTAACCGGTTCGGCTGGTGCAGGGAAAACCTATACACTCAATCAGTACATCCAATACTTAAAAGCACGTAAAGTGCCTGTGGCGATTACGGCATCTACAGGTATTGCTGCAACGCATATGAACGGCATGACGATTCATACATGGGCAGGCATCGGGATTAAAGATCAGTTAACTGATGATGACCTAAAACGTATGAAAGAGCGTAAATATCTCAAGGAACACCTTGAAAATGCGCAAGTTCTCGTCATCGATGAAATTTCGATGTTGCATGCTAAGCAGCTTAATCTGGTGAATCAGGTTTTAAAATATTTTAAAGAAAGTGATGAGGCATTTGGTGGTATCCAAGTCATTGTTGCCGGAGATTTCTTTCAGTTGCCACCAGTTGGACGTAATAGTGAAGCCAACCGTGACAAGTTCTGTTTTATGTCTGATGCATGGGTCGAAGCTAAATTCCGCGTATGTTATTTAACAGAACAACACCGCCAAGACGATGAAATTCTTAACCAGATTTTAAATGCGATTCGCGCGCAAAATATTCAATCAGATCATTTACACGCATTACGTCAATCACGCTCGCATGATATTGGTGAGACCTTTACTCGTCTCTATACGCACAATATGGATGTCGACAATATCAATTATCAGCACTTAAATGAAATTGATAATGAAGGGCATCAATTCAATGCGGTTTTAGATGGTAATGAAAAACTGGTAGAAACTTTAAAATCTTCGGTTCGTGCACCAGAAGAACTCACCTTAAAGAAACATGCAAAAGTCATGTTTGTAAAAAACAACTTTGATATGGGATATATCAACGGGAGTTTAGGTGAAGTCATTGGTTTTGAAGAAGATGATGAAAATGGTTTGTTGCCGAAGGTGAAACTAACCGATGGTACGACATTGCTTGTTGCGCCTGAAACTTGGTCAGTTGAAAATGATGCAGGTAAAGTGATTGCCAGTTTCCAGCAAATCCCACTTCGTTTGGCATGGGCGATTACCATTCATAAAAGCCAAGGGATGACCTTAGAAGCTGCCGAAATTAACCTCATGAACACCTTTGAAAAAGGTCAGGGCTATGTTGCGCTCTCGCGACTGAAATCTTTAACTGGATTAAAGTTATTAGGGATTAACGAGCAAGCTCTAGAGCTAGATAGTTTGGCTGTTAAAGCCGATCGTCGTTTCCAAGAGTTGTCTAAAGAAGCAGAAGACAACTTTGCAGATGTAGATTTAACTGCTCAGCACAAAGCATTTATTCGTCATTGTGGCGGAACTTTAAATGAAACTGAGATTTCTCGTAATGAGAAAAAACTCTCAAAAGGTGCGAAACAAAATTATGCCTCGGCAACTCTAGACGAAACACGTGCGTTGTTTGAAGAAGGCTATGAGATTGAAGATATTGCGCATGAACGTGGCCTTACCCCAGCGACAATCATTAACCATTTGGCGCGACTGCATAAAGAACAAAAACTGGATATTTCGGTTGCCCATCCTGGTGAAGAGGTGGTGGAAGAAATCCGAAAAATTTATAAGAAACTGAAAAAGCGCCAAAATCCAGATCATTTTTCTGATGATGGTTCGATCAAACTAAGACCAATCGTTGAAGCAACCAGTCCTCGAATGGGATATGATCAGGTTCGATTAGCTTTATTATTTATTGAGTAAAGTTTAATTAGCTTAATTACTTATTACATAAATTGAGGTGGCTATGCCGCACATTGTAGTTGATTATTCAGATAACTTAACTGGATTAAACGCAAAACAATTACTTGAAGAAATTAATACAACGCTCATTAAAACAGAGCTGTTTAGCCCAGAAGACATTAAAAGCCGTGCGCGTAAAGATGATGTTTTCCTAATTGGTTTGGGACTAGAACAGGCTTATATTCATGTAAAAGTTTATATTTTGTCGGGAAGAAATGCAGAGCAAAAACAACTGATGGGTGATCAGTTGTTAGCGGCACTCAGCAATAAAAATTATCTACAACAAGAGTTTAATAAAGAAATTCAATTGTGTGTTGAACTTGTTGATATGCCAAAAGAAGATTACTTTAAGCAAGTTGTATAAATTATAAAGCTGCGACTGGTTTGTGATTATCAGTACTATCGGCAGATTTAAAATATCCTCTTACCCACAAAGGCATAACTTCTTGTGGTTATGCCTTTAAACCAAACAGCTTGATATTTGCATATTGCTCAATCAGGTTGGCATCTAACATATGAATATAGTCCATAAAAATGGTACTAAAACTTCCCATGGTTTGTGCTTGATTAGATGCAAGTTTACCCGCAATTGCAAAATGTATATGAGCTGAGAGCGCTGCAATGGTTGGAGTCGTTACTGCACTATATGCAGCGATTAACGCACCCAAAGCACATCCTGTTGCTGTAATTTTAGGTTGTAAGGGGCTGCCGCCGTTAATTTGGATAACGACATCTAATTCTTTAGACAGAATGTAATCTGACTCACCTGAAATTGCGATACAGTCTGTATGTACTAATAGCGCGTAAGCCTGTCGATAGACATCATCACTACTTAGGGTGCTATCTACACCTTTAGATTGAACCTGATTACCTGCAAGCGTACTGATTTCTGAAGCATTACCACGGATAACGCTTGGCTTAAATTGCAAAAGCTCGTCTGTCATTTGACTACGCCAAGCTAAAATTGGCCCATAGCCAACCGGATCAAGTACCCATGGAATGTCATTTAGCTGAGCTGTTTTAGCTGAGATCTGCATGGCTTGCATTTGCTCAGTGGTGGGCGTACCTAAATTAATGCTCAAGGCCGATGATATTTTGGTAAAGCTTTCTGCTTCATAAGGATTATCAATCATCGCAGGCGAAGCACCAGACGCGAGTAATACATTGGCCGTATAGTTTGCAGCAACGCTATTAGTAATACATTGTACAAGAGGCGTTTTGGCTTGCATGTTGTGCCAAGCTTCAATGACCTGTTCAATCAAACTAGATGTCGATGTCATATTATTATCCCTAGTAAGCCAAAGTGATTATAAATTTAGTGGGTAAAATAGTGGTCTTGATGCTTACATTTTTGGCAAATCAAAGAAACATAATCTGCTGCATCATAGTCAACGGTTAAATCATTTGAACCACAATACATACAACGTTTGACAGAATAAAAGTTTAAACGTGGTTCAATTTTTCGCCATGCTTTCCATACAGGTTGCACAAATATCTGTTCATCGTAACCCAAGAAACGATTAAGCAAAATATAACTCATTTTACTGTAAGGAATATTGTGAGGACGGGGGAGCATAGAGGTTTCCCACTTTTCGGTCACGGCTCTTTCGCGATATTGTTCTAACGTTTTCTTTAATAGATTAGTGTTAATAAATTTATCATTGCGAGGCTGTAAAACTTTTTGTTTATACAGATATTCGAGTGCAGTTTGTACCAGATAATAAATCTGCCCAATTGCGAGTGAATCCATTAAACGATAGCAAAAGCTTTGAAAATTTGAATTTCCAGCAATTTGGATACCCCAAGTTCGGCAGTAGAACTGCATGAACTGGATAATTTCTTGATAGAGCACCTGAAAAAGTACGTCTTTAACTTCATCTGCACTACGAAAAGGAATACCAAAGCTTAAATTTTCATAAAACCAATTACGTAGTTGCTGAGCCACACTAAATAAACTTGGATCACTGTAGCCATCTAAACGAATATTTAAGTGAAAACATTGTGGGTCATCAGTTTGGTCATTTGCATCCAAAATGCCATCTTTATGCAACTGTTTAATTAAATAGCTCTGAAACATCCAGTTAGGCGTGATGTGATGGTATTTAATTTTGTCCCAATGAATATATTCATCATGAGCGATTTCTTCACGTGCATATTCATCTAAAAGACTCAGCAAGAAAAGTTTATGCAAAAAACTGAGCTGTTCCAGACTGCGTTGTGGCTGTTCTTTTGATTTAAAATGGCGTTGTTCTTGTAAGCGTGTTTGTTGTAGAAGCTTTTTCCGTTGTTTTGTGCATGTATCACAGTGGCAAGTCATTCTTTGATCTTTAAATAGACGGTGCTGACAATGACTGCATTCATGGAATTGAATGTCTTGTTCAAATTGCTCGGCATCTACCCAGTACATGGAAGCTTGGCAGAGAGGACAATGGCTACTTTCATCTAGCTGTTTCTGTAGAATTTGTAAGGCCATTTTGCTCCGAACATAAAATAAAAATAATGGGGCTATTATACACAGCCGCGCTGTAGATGGCGGAGATTGCCAATTTCGTTTGTTGCTAAAATAGAAAAACCTAAAATCTATGTTTCGATTTTAGGTTTTCATAGTGGGCTAAAAAGTTGAATTAAACAGGGCACGGCAAGCTCTCATCATTTTGGCCAAGCTTTTTGGCCTTAATAAGAGCCTGTACTTTTTTACTTGGTAATTTCAATTTCCCTAACGCATCGTAAGTATTAACAATAGAAGTAACCTCCTGAGTTGTAATAGAAATACCTTCCGCAGATAAGAACACGGCAATCACATGGTGATCGAGTCCTGCTGCTGATAGATCATGAATAGCTTTAATGTTCTCTAGTCGATGAAAATGTGCTTTGAATTCCATGCTGACACCTCTTGTTCTAATTTAGATACCCATATTGGTATATTTAATTAGGCAAGAACCATGCCCAAAATGTAAGCTGACTCTAAAAAATGTTAAAAGCTAAAGGTGTTTTATTTTTATTGTATAGATTGCTTATATAAACAACGATTATCGTAAATTTGGTCTAATCTGTGCTAATAAAACAAGATTCTAATTTGAAATGTATAAATGAAGTCCCATTAATTTCATAAAGGTAATCAAATACAGTATGTATGACTTGGCGTATGATATTTCATGACGACTCATACTACCGTTTAGACGAGTATATAAGGAATAAAGATGAATATTGCGGCGCAGCCTCCAGTTCAGGCAGATCAGACAGTTTATTTAAAAGATTATCAAAAACCTGCGTTCTTGGTTGAATCAATTAATCTTGATATCCAAGTATATGATGACAAAACAATTGTTGATTCGACATTAGTGATGAAGCGTCAAACTGCTGGTGATCTGGTGCTATTAGGCCGTGACCTAGAATTACAGTCTGTTCAGTTAAATGGACAAATTCTCACTCCTGCACAATATTCACTCGATAGTGAACAACTGGTGATCACTAATGCACCAGATGAAGTCATTTTACAAACGCAAGTCATTATTCATCCTGAAACGAATACTCAATTAGAAGGCTTATATAAAGCAGATGACTTGTTTGTAACGCAGAACGAACCTGAAGGTTTCCGTAAAATCACCTTCTATCCAGACCGTCCAGATGTACTTTCTGTATTTACTACACGCGTAGAAGCAGACAAAAAATATCCAGTGCTACTTGCCAATGGTAATTTGCTAGAAACAGGTGAGGCTGGTGAAAACCGCCACTTCGCGATTTGGCAAGACCCGACTAAAAAACCAAGCTATTTGTTTGCTTGTGTTATTGGTGATTTAGCTGTTCTTAAAGACCGTTATACGACTTCGGAAGGGCGTGATGTTGCTCTAGAAATCTATGCCATTGAGAAAGATATTCCAAAATGTCATATCGCGATGGAAGCATTAAAGCATTCAATGCGTTGGGATGAAGAACACTACGGCCGTGCTTATGACCTCGACAACTATATGATTGTTGCTGTTAGCCAGTTCAACATGGGTGCAATGGAAAATAAAGGTTTAAACATCTTTAATACTTCATGCGTACTTGCCGATGAAGAATACACAACTGATGCTGCGATTATGCGTGTACAGTCTGTGATTGCTCACGAATATTTCCATAACTGGACAGGGAACCGTATTACTTGTCGTGATTGGTTCCAGCTCTGCTTAAAAGAAGGCTTAACGGTATTCCGCGATCAGTCATTCTCTGAAGATTTACAATCTGCTGCGGTTCAACGTATTGATGATGTCGCTGTGCTGAAATCACATCAATTCCCTGAAGATGCAGGTCCATTATCGCACCCGCCGCGTCCAGATCACTTTGTGGAAATTAATAACTTCTATACGGCGACTGTCTATGAAAAAGGTGCGGAAATTAACCGCATGATGTCGACCTTGTTAGGTAAAGAAAAATACCGTCAAGGGACCGATGAATACTTCCGCCGTCATGATGGACAAGCCGTGACTGTAGAAGACTGGGTTGCTGCGTTAACTGCTGGCTCAGGTGTCGATTTATCTGCCTTTTTAACTTGGTATAACCAACCAGGAACTCCAAAGCTCGAAGCAAAAGGGGAATATGATGCAGCAGCGCAAACTTATCGTTTAAGCTTTAAACAAAGCCTAAAAGCACATCCTAAGTATCCAAATTTAAAAGCTGTTCCGATTCCTGTGGCATTAGCACTATTTAATGCTAAAACAGGTGAGCAATATACATTGCATAGTGAAAGCTTGTTTGTAAACGATGTTAAAGATGGCGTGTATCTGTTTGACCAAGATGAGGCAACCATTGAGTTTACAGGCGTGACTGAACAACCAGTTGTGTCACTACTCCGTAATTTCTCTGCACCCGTAAATCTTGTGTTTAATTATACTGATGACGAGTTAGCTTTCTTAATTCAGCACGAAACAAACGGCTTTAACCAATGGCAAGCAACGCAAACTTTGCTTGAACGTATTTTGTTAGAAGACCATTCTGCGGATGCATACATTCAGGCAATTCAAAGTACTTTGCCTGAGTTAGTTGGTCGCGACCCGCTATTGGCATCGCGTTTGTTTGATGTACCAAGCGAAGGTTATTTGGGTAGTCGTATCGATCAGAACTATGCACCAGCTGATATTCATGTAAAACGTGAAGCATTGCTCAATCGTTTAGCACAAGAGATGGGTTCATTCTGGAAAGATACTTACCTTACACTTGACCCAGATCTGCAAAAAGAATTTTCTTTGGCAATGGGCGTGCGTGCATTAAAAAATATTATGCTCATGATGATAGCTCGTCAGGGTGATCAAACCGCATTTGAACTTGCGCATGTGCAATACCAAAATACAGGTAATATGTCTGAACGTTTAGGTGCGCTACGTGTACTGGTTTGGCAAAATGCGCCTCAAGCTCAAGATGTACTTGCTGATTTCTATGATCGTTTTAAAGATGAAGCTTTATCTTTAGATCAGTGGTTTATGATTCAGGCTGCAAACCCGAATGCGACAACCGAAACAATTGAATACCTCACTCAACATCCTGATTATGATTTAACAACTCCAAATCGTATTCGTGCGGTGAGTGGAGGATTATCAAATAATCCTGAAAACACGTGGGGCTTTGGTGTAGCTCACTTTATTAACCTTGCACAATATCTTGATGAGAAAAATCCAATTTTAGGTTCACGACTGTTACAGGTATTGTCGCGTTGGTACACGTTAGCAGAACCTCAGCGGACTCAAGTGCAACAGGCTCTGCAAGCATTGCAGCCTAAAGTGAAATCGAAAAATGTCTCTGAAACTTTAAATAGTATGTTAAGTGTTTAATTAGGCTTAAATATAAAAAATAAAGGTCTCGTAAGAGGCCTTTATTTTTTATATGTCTCTATAGAGATTTAATGCTTTAAAAAATAAAAATTTCCTTATTGTAATTCGTCTTTAGCTCTACTACTCATCATTTTACTTTTATTTAAATTATAATCTTTAATAGTTTGTTTGAAATTTATCTTTAAGTAAGCATATACAATCAAAATTTAAGAGAGCAATAATATAAAAATAAGTAAGTAACTCTGTAATTAGTATTTAGTTTCATAAAATTAGCTAAATTTTTGACATATTTATTTAAATTTTACTTAATAAATTTTATGAAGGTTTTATTTAAATTATTTAAATCAATGGGTTAGTTTTTTGGTGTGTTAATTTTTGTATCTATGGAGTTGGTTTGAGTAATTATATTTTGTTAATTAGAAATTAAAATAATAATAAGATCATGCATTTTAATTGTTTTTATGTATGATGTTAAAAAATAGGGTAAAAAAATAAACTTTAAAAGGAGCAGTCAAATAAAAAATGATTGTAAGAATAAGTGCTAAATTTTTTATATCTATTAGTTTTAACAATTTAATTTAAAAGGTTTTGACTATGAAAAAGACTTTTTTTCATTTATCAGTAATTGCCGTAGCATTATTTTCTCTCAATTCAGCAAATGCAGCTACAGCAACGGGTACATTAACTGTTAAGGCAACAGTAACGAATAGTTGTGTATTGAATACTTCCGCTACAGGTACAACAGCGAATGCAGTTTTAGACTTTGGGACTTTAAGTTCTCTTGCGAGTAACGTTGATGCAGACACCACAACGACAGGTGGTACCTCAATCAAAGTCCTTTGTAACAACACTGTACCGTGGACCTTGGCTTTCGATGCTGGGCAAAATGCGCAGACGACTCAACGTCGTATGATTGGTGGTGCAACAAGCAACGAATATATTCCTTATAATCTCTACTCAGATTCGGGGCATGCCACAGCAATCGGCATTGCAACGACTGCCTATAGTGGAACTGGTAGTGGTGCAGTACAAACAGTGAATGTATATGGCCGTATTCCTGCTGGTTCAACGCTGCCGAGTGCGGGTAGCTATCTTGATACAGTAACAATAACAGTAACTTATTAATTTTTATAAATTAGAAATATTGTTAGCCCTTTTGAAAGGGCTAACACATTAAAAAAGTTATATTTGAGTAAATCATGAAAAAAAATATCTTTATTATTACGGGATTATTCTTATCTTTTTCTAGCATTATTAACGCCGCTACAATTCGTCTTTCACCTGTGAATGTAGAAATATTAAGTAATCAAAACGCGTCTTCAATTAGTTTATTTAATCAGTCAAATGAAAGTACTGATTTGCAGATTCGTGTATTTGAATGGACTCAAAAAAATGGACAGGATCAGTTAACACCTACAGATGAGATCGCAATTAGTCCACCATTTTTAAAATTACAGTCTAATGATTCTTATAACTTGCGTGTAGTTAGAATTAATCCAGCACCCGTTTCTGGTGAAAAAACGTATCGCATTATTATTGATGAACTACCAAAACCAATTGATAGCCGTAAAGCAGCTCAAGGGGTTAACGTGCTTTTACGCTCGTCATTGCCTGTATTTGTAGTAAATAAAGACGCGATGACTAAACTGAATTGGAAAATTGATGCTAATCAGGAGGTGCCTTCCTTAAATATTAGTAATATTGGAAACCGGCATGCACTTTTAAATGACTTAACGCTTGTGGATACCACAACAAATAAAAGCTATCCCATTAAAGTAAATACCGTGAATGGTTATATTCTTGCGGAGCAGGCACGAAGCTACTCTATTAATAATTTTACATATCAGCCAAATCATAAATACAGCGTTTCTCTGACAGTTAATGGTAAGAAAACCACACTTTAAGAGGCTTATATGAAATACATTATAGGTGTCTTATGTGTTGCATATCTTCCGGCGTATTCTTTTGCTGAGCAACTCCAAGATAATACGAACACTCCAATTCCCAGTGTTCCTAAATCTATAGATAGCAATAATAAATATACACAGGGGAATATAAATGAAGAGGAACAATATCTTAATTTTACTCAGCTTTTTTTAGTCGTTTCTATTAATTCAAATGCTGCTGAAGACTTGGTTGCTGTGAAGCAATCTAAGGATGGAAAGCTATATATTCGCTCTGGGACCTTAAAAACTTTAAGAGTGAAAATGGATGAGCATGTTGCTGATAGCCAATGGGTGTGTATTAACGAGCTAAAAGGAATTCAGTTTAAATATCTAGAGAATGAACAATCTCTAAACTTACAAGTTCCGTCGAACATGTTGGCGGATTATTCAGTTGACTTAAATGGTCAACAGCTCACAAGCCCTCATTTACTGAAAATGAAACCCTTAAATGCGGCCATTTTGAACTATAGCCTGTATCACACCGTGACCAATGACGAGAATGTTTTCTCCGGTTCAGCAGAAGGGATCTTTAACAGCGC
>NZ_JAVQNT010000042.1:0-147433 GCF_031799075.1 Acinetobacter sp. V91_7 | reverse complement strand
ATCGCCAGCTCATTATTCTAAACACCCTCAACTTTACAGTTGAGGGTGTTTTTTTTATGTCTGGAAAATTGAAAATGATAGAGTAATTTTGGAATGAATTATGATATAAACCAAATACCTTAAAATGATAACAAGAGTATAAATAATGAAATTTGTAGGATTAAAAATATTTGTCTGTATGCTAGCTATAGCACTTGGTAGTAAATCTATCTATGCTAATGAAGCTGTAGAAAGTTTATTTAGCACAAAAGTTTTTTTAAATATTTGTGTTAGTTCTAGAGGAAATCCAGAAATAATAAATAAACAAGCAAAAAATATGGGGTTTATTCAAATGCCTAATGAGTATGCTGCACATTTTTTAAAAGATTATAATGGGAACGCTTGGATAATAAACTCTTCAGAAGGAAAGTTGGTTATTACTCAACTTGATAATGGCGTATGTTCATTATTTATAAATAAAGGAAAATCAACTGAAATTCAGAAGAGTTTAGAAAGCTGGTTGCCACCCAAATCTACTGGTTTAACTTACAAAAAGGAAATATCTAAAGATAAAAATTTAACCACAACAAATTATATTATTTCTAAAGATGGAAAGGCTTTAGAGACATGGATATATACTAGTTCATCTGAAAAAAATGCTTCACTAGTTGCGGTTATTTCCCATCAAATGAATTAATTAAAACAATTTAATGTATGGAAGAGCCAACCTTTATTAAAAGAGCTCTTCTAAAATTGATTATTTCAACTGTCTACGAGCATGTTTTAAAGCAGTTCGAAGACCTTCTTCTAGAGTCGGGTGATAAAAAGGTTTCTCTAAAATATCATTTAAAGTTAAATCTTCACCTATTATCCAGCTTAATAGATGAGCCATATGCTCTGTTGCTTCTGTAAATAACTCAGCACCGAGAAGTTTTTGACTGTCTCTGTCTATATAAACCTCAATGGCACCTTTATTTTTTCCAAGAACGATAGCTCTGCCTTGTCGTTCATAAGAAGCTTCACCTGTAATAAAGTCTATACCAGTGTCTTTTAGTTGTTTATAGCTTTGTCCAACAATCGCCATTTCTGGATCACTAAATACAATTCCTAATGAAGTAAGAGTCTTAACTGGATTGACTTGTGGATAGTTCAAACAGTTATGAACAACCTTTTTCCCCTCATGTGCTGCTTCATGTTGTAATGGTGTTGAGGTATAAGCATCACCCACAATAAAAATTGGATAGGTCTCTAATTGCTTGGTTTTTGCATTTATAGGTAATGACTTAATATCTTTAAAAGAATCATCAATATTTTCTAGTTTTAAAGTATCAAGTAAACTTGAACGGCCAGTTGCAGCTAGAACATATTCAACTTTGAGAGTTTTCTCTTTTTCTTCAAGCTTATAATTTAATATGACACCCTCAGAATTACACTTAACTTCACTTGGTAAAGTCTCGAATAGAATTTTTAATTCTTTCCCTAGCTCTTTTTGCGCAAGTTGTTGAAGTTTCGAGCTAGTCAGTATTCCAATTCGTTTACTGCGAGCAAATATAGTGGTTTCTACGCTCAAACGATGCAAGGCTTGCGCGATCTCAAGGGCAATCACACCACTACCAATGACGGCAATAGATTTAGGTAGTGTTTTTAATTCGAATATTTGATCTGTTGTTATAAGTCGATTACCGAGTTCTTGCTTCCAGGCTTGATCATAATTAGGAGTTGAACCAACCGCCAGAATAAAACTTTTTGATTGGTAATGTTTCCCGTTAACTTCTACAGTCTGTGCATCAATAAAATGTGCTTTACCAGAAATTTTATGTTTAGCAGGCCATTGTTCTACATCTTTTAAAGTTGCTTGTGTAAAACGATCACGCAATGTTTGTACATGCTGCATAACCTGAGTCGTATTAATTTTTGCAGATACATCCAAAGCGACCTCTTGAGCATTTTGAATGTCAAACATACGGTTTGCTGTAGAGATGAGGATTTTACTCGGCATACAGCCTACACGAGCGCATGTCGTATCCCATGGCCCATCGTTTATAATTAAAAGATTATTAGTGTGTTTAACTGCTTCTTTATAGGCGCTAATACCAGCGGTACCTGCACCAATGATAATAATATCGAACATTATAAATTCCATTATCTATGAATTTTTCATTTAACAGGTTACACAATAAAACATAATGTAATTTATGTTTACAGAGTGTAGTGAATATGATTACACTAATAATATAAATAATTAAAAAATCTTATACCTTTAGGAAAGATTGGGGAAATGAAAAGTATGTATAAAAAACAACTTACCTTGAAGTTGTCGGCTATTGCTGTATCTATTATGTTAGCAAGTTGTGGCGGGGGAGGTGGAGATGGTTATTATCAAAATGGCTCATCAAATAGCAACTCATCATCTGGAAATAATAGCAGTTCTCAGCAAATAACTGCTTCAGCATTAAAGATAGAACTTGATAAATTATCAGTTACGGCGACGAATGATACTTTAACAGTCACTGTTAGAGCTTTAGATAAAAATAAAGGTGGCGTTGCTGGTGCTAATGTTACTTTGGCATTAGTTGATCCAACAAATAATGTGTCTATAGAGGGGGTATCAACCCAAACTACAGATGCAGCAGGTAATGCTGTATACATTATAAAAACACCAAAAACATCAATTTCACTAAATGAGTTGGTGAAAAATGGTTTTAAATTAATTGCATCTACAAATAATGGTACGCTTACTCAAGAACAAACTATAACAGTGACAGGCAGTAATAGTACTGTTGAAGCTGATACCACGAGTATCGTATTGTTTGATGCAACAAAAACTTCTCTAAACGTTAGAGGAGATCAGACAACAGTTACATTAACAGCTGTAGATGCAAATGGTTCCACTTTGGCGAATCAGGCGATTACACTTAAAGTTAAAAACTCAGCTTTAAACGGTGTCAGATTTACACCGAATGCAACTCAAACAGATGCGAATGGACAGATCAGCTATACTTTATCTTTTAGTGAAAATCAAAGAAATTCCTCATATAATGCTGCACAATTTGTGACAGATGATCTTGTCCTAGAAGCTAACTTTGGTCAATCAACGAAAATTTATACTTATAAACTTGATGTTGTTAATTCTGATGTACCGGTAGCGGTGGGTGCAATTGCTGTAGCATATAATCCGACGACCATGGAAGACTCAAGCGATGGAGTCTATTACTATAAAAATATCTCAGTACAAGTGACTGATGTAGATGGTAAGCCAATAGCAAATCAAGATGTAACAATGGGTGTTAATGCTCTTGCCTATTATAAAGGGCGATTCGGTTTCGTTGATACTTCTAGTCCTGCTGATGGTAAATCAGATGAATATCTTCCTGTTATTAGAGCCGCGTGTACTTCACCAGTTCAAGCTGTAAATGTTAATGGAGAAGTTATTAATCAATTAAAGCCGCTTAAAGAAAATTCAACGGTCCAAGTTGTATCATATATTAATAGTGCAGGTACCGCTGCAACGAATAATAAATATACGACAGATACGAATGGTCGCTTTGATCTTAAGATTCAATATCCTAAAATTTATGCATCATGGTTAACTGTTCAGCTAACGGCTAAATCTACAGTTTCAGGAAGTTTAATCAGGGGATCTACATCTTTAACTTTAGGTTATTTAAGTAAAGATGTTAGTCTTATTGATCTTAATGGACCGAATATAGAAAGCCCATATGGACTAGATCCAAATTGTGCAAATGGTAATTAATGTAAAAAGAAGCAGCATTTAAGCTGCTTCTTTTTTAGATATGTGTACCCATAGTTACTCCAACTGTAGGCTTTACTTGCATTGATGAGCATGCTGTAAGAATTAAGCAGGTTAAAAGAGCAAATATAAATTTATTCATAAAAATTAATAAAAGATTCAAAAAGATTTAAATACTTTAGATCAATATTATTTTTAGTTCTGTTGAGTTCGTGCAGAGATATGCAAACTAAGTTATCAAAAAACCCTACTTTAAAGAAGAAATAGGGTTTTATAAAATATTAATTTTTAAAAATTAATCGTCTAGCAAATCCATTTGTTTTGCTAATTGATATAGATTGTTTGAACGGTTTCCTGTACGGCAGAACATAAGTACAGGTTTTGGCAACTCATTGTAATGATTTGCGAAAGTACGTACATCGAGTTCTGTAATCTGTCCAGCTACAACAGGTTGATAAACGTAGTCTAAGCCTACTTGGCGTGCTGCTTCTTCAATTTGAGCACTTGTAGGTTGTTCTGGGCCGCCTTCCATATCTGGTCGATTATTAATAATCGATTTAAATCCTTTTTCTACAACTTGGCCAACATGCTCTGGACCAATTTGACCTGCGAAACCAACATTCTCTGACATTTCGTCACTCCAAAATTTAACAAAACCTCTTATGCTGTATCATAGCATTAAGCTTAACCTGAGATACAAGACACTCGTGTGTTGTTCTGACTGAGAAAGTTATGCCTTATAGCTAAGTTATAAATTTTAAAAATGATCATCAAGCTATTTTAAAATTGGTTATTCATATTCTATTTCAACGGAGCACATATGCACGCTTATACGGTTGAGCCTTTATATGTTCCATGTGGTCAGGAAACGATCGCAGCTGATTTTTATATTCCAAAAACAAATAAAAAATCTGCCGTAATTATTATGGCCCATGGTTTTGCTGCGTTGCGTCAATTTAAATTAATCCAATATGCTCAGCGGTTCGCTCAAGCAGGTTACGCTGTTATTCTGTTTGATTATCGCTATTGGGGTGGGAGCACTGGCAAGCCAAGAGAAATGGTCTCCATCAACTCACAGTTAGAAGATTGGAAGACCGTAATTCAATATGCTTCTACCTGTAAGCTTGTGGATAATCGAAGGATCGTGTTGTGGGGGACTTCATTAAGTGGGGGATATGCGCTAAGTCTGGCGTCTGAATTAAAAAATATTCAGGCAATTTTAGTACAAATTCCTTATGTCGATGGAGCTGAAACTGCCAAGCTTTATCCTTTACAGCGCTATCCTCAAGCATTGAAGTTATCGAGTCAGGACTATATGGGATCAAAAATGGGGCTTAATCCCAAAAGATTGCCTGTCATCGATCAACATAATTTATGTTTTATGCCTACAGCTGATAGTTATTATGGTTATTTATCGATTGTAAATCCTGACTATTATTGGAGTGGGGAAGTCCCAGCCCGTGTCTTTTTTAATTTGATGAGATACCGTCCAATTCAAGTTGTACGCCAGATTAATATTCCGGTTTTATTTATTGCAGCCCAAAAAGATTCCCTTATTCCTATTGAATCAAGTCGCGAAGCTGCGACAAATATTGCGCCTTTTGTGAGTTATCATGAGTGGGATATGAAACATTTTGATATTTATCACGGTTCATGGTTTGAAAAAGCAGTGATAACCCAATTAGAATTTTTACATCAGCATATAGGAGTGGTGTAAATGATTATTGTATGTGCATCGTGCGGTGCAAAAAACCGAGTTCCGGAAGAAAAACTTCCTGAGCAACCAAGCTGTGGGCAATGTCATCAGCCATTACTACCGCTTGCACCTATTGAGTTAAATGAGCAAAATTTTAGTAACTACATCACGAATAGTGATCTACCTATTTTCATAGACTTATGGGCAGAATGGTGTGGACCTTGTAAAATGATGGCGCCACATTTTGCACAGGTCGCAAAACAGAATCCAGGCGTTATTTTTGCCAAGATTAATACCGAAGAATCTCCTCGCTTGAGCCAAGCTTTTCATGTGAGAAGTATTCCGACACTTGTCTTAATGAACAAAACGACAGAGGTTGCACGTATTAGCGGCGCATTACGTGCGCCTGAATTGCAGCAGTGGCTTGATCAACAACTTCAAACGAATTTCGGGAGCTAAGGTGTCAGAAGCTTATACCAAACCAGAAGGGGTTTTATCCTTACAAACGATTGCCATGCCAGCCGATACAAACTGGAGTGGTGATGTGTTTGGTGGATGGATTGTGTCACAAATGGACTTGGCTGGAGCAATTCACGCAGAACGTTTCAGTCGTGGTCGTTGTGCTACGATTTCCATTAATCAAATGACCTTTTTGGTTCCGGTAAAGGTTGGCTTTGTCATTAGCTGCTATACCAAAATCTTAAAAGTTGGAAATACTTCTATTCAGATGCAAATTGAAGTTTGGGATAGTCATGATGACTCTCGTGAGCCAATACGCATTACCGAAGGAGTTTTTACCTTTGTAGCAGTTGATGTGAAAGGTAATAAGCGTCAGATTCCTGAAGAAGCGAGACAAAAGTTTTTAACATCTTGTGAATAATAAAAAAGCCCAAATTCAAATTTGGGCTTTTTTATATCTTTATTTCTTACGTTTAGGTAACCATGCCCACAGCATTTGGCAATGAATTGGTTCATTGCCTGCATCATCAATAACAGTAACCGGAATTACAAGTTCACCTTTCTCATTATCCGCAATAAACTTTTGCTGTTCAGTAGATAACGTTGCGGTGGCAGTCAAACCGCCTTCAACCACTTTTAAATAATCTACATGCAATGATTTGATTAATAAAATGCGGTTATCAGGAATGTGTAAACCCGTTAGGAAACCAGTCGCAGTTTCTGCTAAAAGAGCCATAGCAGCAGCATGGACTCCTTTAATATGATTCTGCATATTTTTTTGATTTTCTAAACGGACAGTAACGTGGTTTGAGTCTACTTCCAGATAGCGAATATTTGCTGTACCCACCATTGGTACGATACGACCAAACGCCTTGCTCCAAAGTGTACTCCGAATACCTTTAGGGAATTTTGAAGTCGCTTTTACCAGTTTTGATAGACGATTGGATTGAGACATGGAATTACCTTAGCTTTAAATGTCACGACAAGAGATTAATCTTTAAAGTTATTAAACTGTAATGGCACACCAAATTGTTGTTCACGTAAAAAATTCATCACTTGTTGTAAAGTGTCGCGCTTTTTATCCGTTACACGAATTTTGTCGCCTTGGATAGAAGATTGCACTTTAACGCCACTTTCTTTAATGGCTTTATTAATTTTTTTTGCAGTATCTGAGTCAAGACCGTCTTTAAGTTTAATGACCTGTACAAAATTTTTGCCTGAAGCAGCAGCTTTTTGCGGGTCTAGAGCTTGTATATCAATTTTACGTTTGTAAAAATGATTTTCTAACATGTTGTAAACTTGTTCACACTGGAAATCACTTTCGGTACTGATTTTAATTTCTTTATTTTTTTCGTTTATTTCGACTGAAACATCATGACCACGAAAGTCAAAACGTGTTGCAATCTCTTTTTGTGTGTTCTGTACAGCATGATTAACTTCAAAAATCTCTAATTCAGAGACAATATCGAAAGAAGGCATAGTTTAGACCTTTACAAAGGGAAAGAATATTTGAGATGCTAAGAGGGTTTTCTTCATTTGCCAAGTGTTGTTTACATCAAAGGAGTGCACAATGATCCGTAAACAAGAAATTACAACATTTGAATTCCCAGAAAATGCTGTTATCTGGGATGTCCGTGATACAAATGCTTATGCAGAAGGGCATGTTAAAGGTGCGGTAAATCGCCCGATTAATGATTTGAATGCTGATATTTTGAACCAGGTCTCTGCGGGTCAGCCGATTTATATTTTATGTGGTGGTGGTAGCAAAGCTCCTCGTGCAGCTGAGACACTAGAAGGATTCGATGCCTCGCGTGAATATGTCGTGCTGATGGGGGGGACACGTGCAGCTCGTGATGCCGGCTTGCCTCTAGAGCAGGGCGCATAAAAAAAAGCACCTTCGGGTGCTTTTTTATGGAATTGAACTATTGTGGTTTGAAATAAGGCTTTTTAGGTTTTACTTTTTTTTGGAATCGTTGCGGATTCAATTTTTGTAATAGGCGGTCCGGTACTGGACAAGCTTCTCCTAACATTTGGGCAACTAAGATCTCACTGCATAGCGGAGCAAATAAGAAGCCTTTAGAGCCAAGACCAGCAAAAGTAGCAATTCGGCTATTCTCGTGCATTTTTCCAACGAGAGGAAAATAATCTAAGCTTTGTGCGCGGATAGATGCTCGGCCTTGCCAAGTAGTCGTAGAAGGCAATTGTTGTGCATATTCAGGGAATACGCTGTGGATTAATTCAAAGTTATGCACATGGTCTTCTGGCACTACTTCTTGATCCTCACGATTTGGGTAGAAAGACGCACCTAAAATCATCTGTGAAGCATTAAGTTGCATACAGTAGCCGCCATAGCTATAAGCTTCCTGTATAGGTAGGGGAGCAAAAGTATTGTCAACCCAGCTTACTTGCCCACGTATTGGTTTTAACTGTGGATAGCTTTCAAAAAAAGTCGCGCTTTGACGTGCACAGCACACAACAACATTGTCTGCCTCTGCAATAACTTCATTGCCAGTCTTCAATTGAACTTTATTTTCACAAGATACAAGCTCTGTAATATTGAGAATTTTTAAATCGATCAAAGGATGTTGCAAAATTTCATCACGTAGTTGATGTGGTGAAACCGAGCCCGCTTCGGTAAGTAAAACACTTGAATATGCAGTTTCAAGTGAGTTGGTTGAGTGAGTAACAACCTGAGCTGGATATTGATTTACAAGATCGAGAAGTTCGTCTGCATTTTTCAAGGCGATTTGTTGTATTTGAAGTGGACGAAATGCTTGAAAATTTTTATAAAAATTCAAGGCATGTTGCCAACTTAAGGTCATCAGATGTTCATGACTTTGCTCAATTGGGCATAGTTTTGGATTAAGTAGGGCTAAAGGGTTTCCAGAAGCGCCAGATAATGCTTCTGTTCGCTCATATAGGGTGACTTGATGCCCTCGCGCTGCACATGCCCACGCCGTAGTTAAACCAGCTATACCGGCCCCAATAATCGCAATATGCTGTTGTCCCTTACCCAATGAATGAACTAGGTCTAATGAGGAGGACTCATCATCAGATTGAGGTGGGTTCCAGATTGCTTTGAGCATTTCCCGTTTATGCCGAAAACCACGTGGACGAGAAATATTAATACCATGCGCTTTTAGCCCACGTTTTAAAACACCCGCGACACTAAAAGAGGAAAATGTACTGCCATAGTCAGAAAGACGAACAATATGGTTTAAAACATTTTGTTCCCACATGTCTGGATTGCAAGAGGGCGCAAAGCCATCTAAAAACCAAGCATTTATTGCTTTAGTTTTAGCCATGCTTGGGAAAATATCTTGTGCATCCCCTAGCCATAAGTCGATGCTAAAACGTTCTTCAGGGAAACTTAAACGATGACATCCGGCAATAGGTAGCGGATATTGTTCAATTATCTGGTCTGCAAGTGGTTTAAGCTCATCCCAGACATTTAAAGCGCGAATGAGGTCGGCTTTACTTAATGGAAATTTTTCAACACTAATGGCGTGTAAATGGCTTTGATTATCAGGACGGACTTGTTGCCAAAGTTGCCAAAGTGCAAGAATGTTTAAACCCGTACCAAAACCGGTTTCTCCTACACTGAAATATTCAAAATCTTTTAGATTGGCTAAGCGCTCTGATAAGTCGTTACCATTTAGAAAAACATGCCGTGTTTCAAGCAAGCCATTATCTTTAGAGAAATAGACATCACCAAATTGTTTGGAAATGGGAACCTCGATACCATCGATTAATTCCCAGTCCAGTTCTGCTGTTTGTATACGGTTTGATACGTTCATTTAGTTTAATAGATCGCTTGGGTTTACCACTGGCGTCGACGTTTTGTATGGATATAACTAGAGATAAAGAAACCCAGCAATACGCCACCAGCTAAGGTAACCGCGCCATATAAAAACATTTGCGCACTACGTTCGCTTTGTAAGACTTGAACCTGAACAGAGAGGCTATCATTTTTTAACTGTAACTCTTGGTTCTGGGCGAGTGCTTCAAGGTTGGCATGTTCTAACTGTTTTAAACGAGATGCTTGATCTTGAACTAAAGCTTTGATTTTCGCATCTTGCTGTTGTTTATTCTTTGCAAGTTGCTCAGCCGTGAGTGGTTTTATTGCGGTCGACGCCGTTGTACCAGCTGTTGGAACTGGCTTGTTCGCAATCTGAGTTGAAGGTGCACTTGGAGGAGTCGTTGCTGGTGTGGCAGCAGGTTCAACTGCACTAGCAGTTGAACAGATCAAACACAAGCCGAGAAAGCTTTTTATTGCAGGGTGCATATGATTACCCTTTTGGAAATGCTTTATTAAACGGTTTTACATCAATATGAGCATAAATGCCTTCTTTGAGAAATGGTTCTTCTTTTAACCATTCGTCTAATGCTTCGTGACTGTCGAATTCAACAATCATGGTGCTGCCATAAAAACCTGCTTGAGGATCATTCGGGTCTTTTGGCATAGCTCCCGCTGTAACAAGGCGGCCTTCATCATCAAGTTTTTGCAAACGTTCGATATGCTGAGGGCGTACGGCCAAGCGTTTTTCTAAAGTTCCTTCGTTATCGGTACAGCTTAGAACAAAAAAAGGCATGTAATCGTATCTCTGTAATCAATCAGGAATCATTTTAAGCTTCAGGTGACTTAAAATGTTTACGTAAAATAATGAACTGAATAATGATAAATGAAAACATGACAATCATGTCACCAAATGCAGTGAATTCACCCCAATATTTTCCGCCGTGAAATAAAAACGCGAAGAAGATATGTAAACAAGACATCACCACAAACATGACTGCCCAAGCAAAATTTAGATTTTTCCAACCTTTTTCACTTAACTCTAAAATAGGGTCAAATAGACGTCGTATGAGTGGCTTACGATCTTTACCAAACCAAGGTGAAACTAAGAATGCACCTGCAAAAACCAAATTCAAAATTGCAGCTTTCAGACGAATATAGAAATCATCACTTAACATGAGGGTGATGCCACCAAAAATGACAGTCATAAACAATACAAACCACTGTTGTTTATCTAGACGGAATTTTTGGAAAACAAATAGGGCACCATATACCACAAGCATTGAAATAATTAAGCCAGTAGTCGCTACAAGAATATTATTATTATCGGCACCACCAGCAGACCCGATCAGTTTAAGTAAAGGATGCTGTGTATCGGTTGGATCAACTGTTTTATATAAATAGAAGAAAATAATTAATGGAACAAAGTCCAGAAGTGCTTTCATGTTAGAGTATCTGATCAGGTTTGGTGAATGGCATAGTATAAAAGATGCAAGGCATAGATTTACATACACATAGCAATATTTCTGATGGAACTTTGTCTCCAGAATTACTGGTGCAAGCTGCTATAGATGTGAATTTGCATACTTTGGCTTTAACTGACCACGATACAATGGATGGGTTGCAGCGAGCTAGAATTGCTGCACAAGGTCATGATTTAAAAATCATTTCTGGTACAGAGATTTCAAGTCAGTGGTCACGTCCAACAACGAAGAAGAGTTATGGCGTACATATTGTTGCTTTAAACATGCAAAATGAAGCACCAATTTTAGAAGCATTAGAACAACAAAAAAGAGTACGAGCGCAAAGAGCTAAAGTAATTTGCGATTTATTAGAAAAATGTATTGGTTTTCAGATTTATGAGGATGTTCTTGCCAAAGTAGAAGATCAGGCAGACCGCATCACCAGAACACACATTGCTAAAACACTGGTCGAAAAGAAAGTTGTAACCCGTCCTCAACAAGCGTTTGATCGTTTCTTAAAAGAAGGAAGACGTGCTTTTGTAAAGTTTGAAGGATTAGGGTTGAAAGAAACAATTGACATGATTCACGAAAGTAAAGGGTTGGCAGTTTTAGCACATCCGACTCGTTATGATTTATCTGCAACTAACGTTCGATATTTAATTGAATTGTTCGCAACTTCAGGTGGAGACGCAATTGAGCTACCTCCACCGATGGAAACTTTATCTACTCGCCAGATGATTGATCGGATGATTGAGCAATATCAATTAGCTGTATCGATTGGCAGTGATTTTCATGGTGAAAATATGCCATGGATTAAGCTGGGAAATACACCTAAACCAACGGCTAATCAGCAAGGTGTTTGGGAACGTTTTCTCTAAGACATTACAACAAGTTATTATCTTGAGCTTGAATTGGTGGTGGGGTAGGTTTCCCCAAAGTCCCTAAAAGTTCAATTTCGATACTACGCACCATGGCGTCTAAAGGTAAATCATTACTTTGGGTACCGAAAGGCTCTTCAATTTCCGAGCTGAGTGCATCAAGTCCTAAGAATGTATATGCTAAAATTCCCACCAGTAAAGGTGTTGCTAACCCAAGCAATGAACCAAGACTGAATGGCAACATAAAACAGAAAAAATAGACAGTGCGATTGAGCAAAACTGAATAGGCAAATGGAATTGGTGTATTGGCGATTCGGTCACAGCCAGTTTGCACGACACTTAAATCTGCAACATTTCTATTCATCTGTGCATAGATGATGTCTGAGATTTCACCTTCTTTAAGCGCTTGCAATAATTCCCAATGAATGAGGCTAAGTGTGTACTGAGGGGCATTATTTTGCTGATAGAGCTGGGTGAGTGCTTGCTGGCTCATACCGCTGGTTTGTATGAGCTCAGTTGGGTTCGCGGTCTGACGACGTAAACGATCTCGTAACACATTAGCAAAAACAATCACATGCTGAATAACACGTTCACGGCGGGCTTGAGTCAAGATTCTGCAGTCACGGTCAAAATGGCGTGAAGTTGCAATTAAAACGCCCCATAATTTTCGGGCTTCCCACCAACGGTCATAACATGCAGTATTTTTAAATCCTAAGAAAATAGAAAGTACGACGCCAATAAGAGTAAAGCCAACCAAAGGAATCTCTGGAAAGCGATAAAGATTGATATATTCTACGCCCCCAATGATTGCCGAAATCAGCATAACGACCCCTAGAGAGGGTAAAATTTTGGGTAAAATTGTCCCTCGCCAAGAGAATAATACTTTGAAAATACTAGGCTGCTCACGAACAATCATTTTGTTTTTAACGTCACTATTTTTGCTTTGATCTTCTAGGCTTAGTGCCCCTTTGTCAATATCATTGAACTGATATTATTGTTGGGTTGAGCAGTTGTTGTTCAGCAAATGAAAAGCTTCCTTCGGGTGAGATAATAAAATGATCCAAGAGGCGTATTTCGACAAGCTGACAGGCATGTTCCAGTTGCTGAGTTAAGGCAATATCTTCGGCAGAAGGCTGCGCTGAACCAAATGGATGATTGTGTGCAATGACCAGTTGGCAAGCATGTTGCTGTAGAGCGTAGCGTAAGGTTTGATTGACTGAAACCGCACAATGTTGAACTGACCCAAAAAATAACTTTTTAAAGTGAAGTTTTCTTAATTCAGGGTCTAGACAAAGCACTGCAAAGACTTCTTGTTTCTCGCCTTTTAATTCGTAGCGCAAATAATCCAAAACTAAATCAGAAGAGTGGAGACTAAGATTGTTTTGCTGAAAGTGATGATCGAGATAACGCCGCCCGAGTTCTTTGACTGCCAATAATTGTGAATATTTTGTTGCTCCAATTCCATTAAATTGAGTTAACTCACTTAACGATGAATCAAATACTGAATTTAGGCTACCAAAGTGCTGAATGAGTAAACGTGATAGTTCGACTGCTGAATGTTGTCGTGAACCTGAGCGAAGAAAAATCGCCAGTAGCTCTGCATCAGATAGACTTTGCGGACCTTGTTGTAATAACCGTTCTCTTGGCCGTTCTTGTTCGGGCCAATTTTTAATAGAAGTATTCATATTCCCCAGCATAATTCGCTTAAAATTTTATTTTGTTTGCCCAATCAATCTTGGGTCTGCGCGTATTTAATGCTATTGTGAGCGCCACTGCAACAGTAAGGTATCCTGTTCGTGAGCTTTGATCTAAGTGTTATTCCTCATAAAAACATTGTTTTAGCTGTCACTGGCGGAATTGCTGCCTATAAAAGTGCCATTTTAGTCCGTCGCCTTAAAGATTATGGCTTTGATGTGCGTGTGGTCATGACACATGGTGCTCAGGCATTTATTACCCCACTAACGTTTCAGGCTCTTTCTGGTAATCCCGTTCATACTGAACTTTTAGATCCTGCGGCTGAAGCTGGGATGGGACATATTGAATTAGCGCGTTGGGCTGATTTATTACTGGTTGCGCCTGCAAGCTGCGATACTTTGGCAAAATTTGCGCATGGTTTAGCAGATGACTTGCTCAGTACAGTGTTTTTGGCAACAAAATCTCCTGTGTGGGTTGCGCCTGCCATGAACCAGCAAATGTGGGCAGCCAAAGCAACACAACGAAATTTACAAACCTTGGTCGAAGATGGCGTACATGTGATTATGCCGGATGCGGGTGAGCAAGCGTGTGGTGATGTCGGTTTAGGCCGTATGCCAGAGCCAGAAGAAATTGCAAGGCAAGTCGCTGGCTATTTTCATCAGGCTCAACGTGCAATCGCTGAAAAATTTGGCTTGTTGGCTGGAAAGCGAGTTGTGATTACCGCTGGACCAACGCGTGAAGCGATTGACCCTGTTCGTTATATCTCGAACCACAGTACTGGTAAAATGGGCTTTGCTTTAGCCGCTGCTTGTTACGCTGCTGGTGCACAAGTGACGCTAATTGCTGGACCTGTAAGTTTAGATACACCAAATGGTGTAAAAAGAGTAAATGTTGCCTCAGCACGACAAATGTTAGATATCAGCATGGATTCGTTAGAAACAGGCTGTGATATCTTCATTGCAACTGCTGCAGTCGCGGACTATCGCGTAGCAGAAGTTGCCGAGCATAAAATTAAGAAGGCAGGGGATGAGTTGAATGTATCTCTTGTGAAAAATCCGGATATTGTGGCAACCATTGCGGGTCAGGAAAAACGTCCATTTATGGTGGGCTTTGCAGCCGAAACACAAAATGTTGAAGAATATGCAGCAGGAAAACTAGTCGCTAAAAAACTAGATATGATTGCATGTAACGATGTGTCTCGTGCAGATATTGGTTTTGCTTCTGATGAAAATGCCATGACGGTTTTCTTTGCTGAAAACTATCACATGAAAAAGCGTGAGTTAGAGAAAGCATCTAAACAAGAAATTTCGCAACAGTTGGTTGAAGCGATTTCGGATGCATTGCGCCGTAAATAATATGCTTTAAATAAAAAAACCGCGAATGAATCGCGGTTTTTTTATATGTCTTACTTTATCCAACTTAAGGAATTTCATCTTCAAATTCAGGTTTAACCTGAACGATGAAGTCCTGACGGTTAAGTCCACGCCATAAGGCAAAAGCTGTACCGATATAAATTGAAGAGTAAGTACCTACAAAGACACCAACAAACATTGCAACAGCGAACCAGTGTAGACCATCACCACCTAAGAACATCATTGCTAGAACTACAAGCAATAAGGTCATTGATGTATGAATGGTACGACGTAAAGTTTCGGTTAAAGCAATATCGATGATTTCACGAGGAGTCGCTCCGCGAATTTTACGGAAATTTTCACGGATACGGTCTGACACTACAATGTTATCGTTAAGCGAGAAGCCAATGACAGCAAGTACCGCAGCTAAAACCGTAAGGTCAAATGGCCATTGGAATAATGCAAAAGCACCAATAATAATGATGATGTCGTGGAATAAAGACATCACGGCACCCATCGCGAGTTTGAACTCGAAACGGATCGTCACGTAAATCAACATTAAGATAAGTGCAAGTGCAACCGCACCAGCAGAGCGAACATAAAGCTCGTTACCAACTTGACCACCTACAGAGTCCACTTTATGAACTTCTGCGGCATTGTTTGGCAACTGTACAGCCTTAGTAATCGTGTTATTAAGGTCTTCAACCTTAACTTCTTGTACCGGCATGCGCACAAGTAAGTCTTTATTGCTACCAAGTGTCTGTACTACAGCATCTTTAAAGCCAGCTTTGTCGAGTGCCTGAATAACTTCAGACTGATTTGCTGGTTGAGCGTAGTTAAGCTCAGCTGAAACACCACCTGTAAAGTCCAAACCGAGGTTAAGACCTTTAGTTACAATAAAGAAAATACTCGCTAACGTAATAAGGATCGAGAAGATTGCCGCAGGTTTGGCAATCTTCATGAACGGGATGATTTTTGCATCATCCGGACGTCCATATTGTTTTGAATCTTGTTGAGTCACTTTAGTCATCATCGATCTCCTTAAATGCTCAACTTTTTCAAATTACGGCGTTTACCATAAATGATTTGTACAATTGCGCGAGTCACTGTAATTGCAGTAAACATCGAACACACAATACCAATCATTAATGTTACGGCGAAACCTTTGATCGGGCCTGTACCAATTGCAAACAAAATGAATGCAACGAGGAACGTCGTTAAGTTCGAGTCAAAAATGGTGTTGTAGGCTCGATCATAACCGGCCACAATGGCCTGTTTGGGCGATGCACCCCAGAGCATTTCTTCTCGAATACGCTCACATATCAATACGTTCGCATCGACGGCCATACCAATGGTAATAACGATACCCGCAATACCTGGTAAGGTGAGGGAAGCCCCAATCCATGACATAACCGTTAAAATCATTGCCAAGTTAACAACGAGTGCAAAGTTAGCGATTAAACCGAATAGACGGAAGAAAACCACCATCCAGATTGCAACAAGCAAGAAGCCGATTTGAGTTGATAATACGCCCTTATCAATGTTTTCTTGACCAAGGCTTGGACCAACTACACGTTCTTCAACAAAATACATTGGCGCAGCCAAAGCACCTGCACGTAGCATTAATGCAAGTTCTGATGCTTCTTGAGGAGAACTTAAACCGGTAATACGGAAAGTTGAACCTAAAACGGCCTGAACTGTTGCAGCATTGATGACTACAGATTCAGTGTATGGAGTACGAACTTCTGTTTGTGCGCCAGTTTTAGGATCTGTGACATAAGTGATTTTTTGCTTATTTTCGATGAACAATACCGCCATGCGTTTACCAACAGCATTACGAGTTGCATCGGACATAAGCTTACCGCCAGCGCTGTCGAGGGTAATATTTACCTCGGCACCACCAGAGTCTTGACTAAAGCCAGAGCTTGCATTTTGAACACGCTCACCCGTCAAGATACGGTTACGTTGCAACAAAAGTTGACGGCCGCTATCTAAAGACTCATAAGCAAAAACTTCTGTGCCCGGAGGTAAAGGTTGACCATTATATTTACCTGTATATGGGTCAATATATTGATCATTTGCGTCAGAAACCAAACGGAATTCGAGGTTTGCAGTACGGCCTAAAACACGTTTCGCTTCAGCTGTATCCTGAACACCCGGTAATTCAACGACAATACGGTTGCTACCCTGACTTTGTACCAATGCTTCTGCAACACCAAGCTCGTTAATACGATTACGTAATGTTGTTAAGTTTTGATTCACCGCATATGACTGAATTTCTTGGCGACGTACATCAGTATAAGAAAGCTTTAAAGTAGAACCTGTAGAGCTTGCTAATGCCTGTTGGGTATATTCATTCCCATTACGACGTAAAAAATCCATTGCTGCATCACGGTCAGCATTGTCAGCAAATTGAACTGTGATCACATTATTGGTTAATGCAAGACTGTTAAATTTGATCTTGTTTTCACGGAACTGACGACGCAAATCGGTGGCAGAAGTTTCCATACGTTGGGCAACGGCTTTGTCCATATCTACTTCAAGCAAGAAGTGGACACCACCACGTAAGTCCAAACCAAGTTTCATTGGTTTTGCCCCAATCTTTTGCAACCATTCCGGTGTGGTTGGTGCAAGGTTTAGGGCGACAACATATTGATCACCTAAGTCACGGCGTAATACTTCTTTTGCTTTCAACTGCGCTTCAGAAGAGCTGACACGCAATAGGGCAGCATTATTTGTAAAAGTATTATCGTGACTTGCAAGGTTTGCTGTTTTTAAAATTTGCTCTGCTTTTTGCACCACACTTTGATCAATTTGGGTGCCAGCTTTGGCACCGGAAATTTGAACGGCGGGCTCATCCGGATATAGACTAGGCAGTGCGTATAATGTACTGATTACCAGAACAACCAGAATCAGTAAATATTTCCATGCAGGGTAACGCATTCGCTTTCTTCTTAAATGAAAAAGCCGTGCTAAAGCACGACTGTTTTATGATTAAAGGTTATTTAGAGTGCCTTCAGGCAATACTGAAATTACGCTGGCACGCTGAATTTTTACTTCTACACCACGGCTAAGTTCAACAACTGCATAGTCACCTTCAATTTTGGTCACTTTGCCCATTAAACCACCAGCGAACACAACTTCACTACCTACACCTAAGCTCTCGATTAAAGAACGGTGCTCTTTAGCACGTTTTGCTTGAGGGCGCCAAATTAAGAAATAAAAGATTGCAACGAATACGACAATCATCAAGATGTTTGGCAAAATACCTGTAGTTGGGCCAGCTGCCGGTGCTGCATGTGCAGCAGAAATTAAAAAGCTCATTTTGATTTCCTAAAGTTAAAAATATGAGTCAGATACCTGACATAATCCTAATTCGTTTTGCAATTTACCTTGTCTTGAGGTTGAGCGCAAATCGGGCTTATTCATCAACCAGACATGGTGGAACTTCTAAACCACGACGGGCATAAAAGTCCTGAACAAATTCGTCAAATGTGCCATTCTCTAATGCATCACGCATACCTTCAGTTAAACGTTGGTAATAACGTAAGTTATGAATGGTACCGAGCATAGACGCTAACATCTCTCCACATTTTTCAAGATGGAATAGATAAGCACGGGTAAAGTTCTTACAAGTGTAGCAATCGCAATGTGGATCGAGCGGGCTCTGGTCATGGCGATATTTACTATTACGAATACGTACCAGACCATCAGTGACAAAATAATGACCGTTTCGCGCATTACGGGTTGGCATTACACAGTCGAACATATCGACACCGCGGCGCACCGCTTCAACGATATCTTCCGGTTTACCAACGCCCATCAAGTAACGCGGTTTATCTTGTGGCATTTTGCTTGGTAGATAATCTAAAACTTTGATCATCTCATCTTTAGGTTCACCTACAGATAAACCGCCAATCGCATAACCGTCAAATCCGATTTCAAGAAGACCATTTAAAGACTCATCACGTAAGTCTTCATACATACCGCCTTGAATAATGCCAAATAATGCATTCTTATTTTTGAGCTCATCATGATGATGGGTTTTACAACGTTTTGCCCAGCGTAAAGAAAGCTGCAATGATTTTTGTGCTTCTTCATGAGTTGCAGGATAAGGTGTACATTCATCAAAAATCATGACGATGTCAGAGTTCAAAACTTGCTGAATTTCCATAGAAATTTCAGGAGATAAAAATACTTTTGAACCATCAATCGGTGAGCGGAAAGTAACACCTTCCTCTTTGATTTTGCGCATTGCGCCAAGACTAAAAACCTGGAAACCGCCAGAGTCAGTCAAAATTGGCTTATCCCATTTAATAAAGTTATGCAAACCGCCGTGTTCTTTAATCACTTCAAGACCCGGACGCAAATATAAATGGAATGTATTTCCTAAAATAATTTGTGCCTGAATGTCTTCGATATCACGCGGTAACATACCTTTGACTGTGCCGTAAGTCCCCACTGGCATAAAAACAGGTGTTTCAACAACACCATGCTCTAAAGTTAAACGACCACGACGGGCGCGCCCCGACTGACCTAATTTTTCAAACTTCATCTAAAAATCCTGAACACGAGCAGAGGCGAAGAAACAGTTCGCTGCTAAAAAGAGAGCTATTTTCCTTGATTCTGCGATGTAGTTCTACTACTAAATGTAGCTGGCTATAAAATAGATAAAATTTCCGACAGGTTAGGGGCTGTTTTTTTCCTATTAAAAATTAGGTTTATAGTCAAAATTTTCATTAACAAGATTATCCTTAAAAGGACGAATAGCTTTCTTAGATAAAGTTAATGTATTGATGAGATTGTTAGGGAATACTTCAATTTGGTTATTAAATAATTCTACATTACGGTTAAAGATACTAATCGCAGCACCTACATTTTCGTTTTGTTCCTGAATATCATCCATCATCTTGCTATAGAGTGAATCGGCTTTAAGCTCAGGATAATTTTCAACCACAACATTTAAACTTCGAATCAGTTCTTGGCTCATTTTCTCGATTTGGTGTAGCTGAGAAATATCAGTGTTATTCACATTTAAATTAAGAATTTGTTGACGTAGTTCGGTGACTTTTTCTAATGTCGATTTTTCAAACTGAGTATATTGATTCAGTGTTGTTTCAAGCGCTTCTAAAGTTTTGACTTTTTGACGCTCGAAATTGGTAACCTCTGCCCAAGCACGTTTGGTCGCATTAAAATAACGTACGATGGTATTGCGGATGTGAACGCCCCAGACAATCAGTACAACAAAAATCCCCAGGAAAATAAATAAACCAGTCATGGTCGGTCCTCTTATTGTTATTCCCTCAGTACACTTTTGGATGTCTCATTTTTTAATGAGTCACCAGTTAAGTAATACGAGAGATTTATTTAATTAAGTTCAACATAAATTGCTGAAATTTTTCATATTGCGGCATGGTCATGGTACGCAAGTGCCCACGCAATGCTGAAACATCATGAATTTCACTTTGCTTACCGGTGGTCTGAAAAAGGTTTTGCTCACCCAGATAACACAAAATTTGTTCTTCGTGATGATAAATTAAATCACCTGTAAAGTGCTGAAAAAAGTCATGTAATTTTAAAGTTAGACTTGGGCTGACTTCTTTGGCTAACTGATGTTGATTAACCCCAAAAATATTAAGTTCTTGGTTAATCAAAATATCACTACTTTGCCATTTACTGCTGTAGGGAGTAAAAAACCGAGAACGCTGATTGCTGACAGCAATACCTAGGGCAGGCATTTCAAATATAAAAGCGCCCCATAAATCTTTATGAATTTCTTTTATAATTTTTTTATCGCTACTTTGATCTTGAATAATTGGTATTTCATTAACGTAATGATATTGAAACAGCAAGACTTGATGATCGGTTACGCCATCGTTCCATGTGACCGAAGCATATTGGGTAATTTCGTTAGATTCAGTCCCTCGGTTAAACAGTGGGAAATACTGTTTTAATTTGCTCAGAACTAAAACTGGCTGCGCATGAATGGGAAGATAGGCTGGCAACTGCTGAAATTGTAAACCATAACGCAATATCACCATACGCTGTTCTAGATAACGAACGACTTGCGTTAAAGGTTCTTGAGATTGATAGAGTAAATACGCCAGAAACCCTGTTAAAAATGCACCTAAAAAGCTCCAAATATATTGAATATGCGGATGAAGAAAATAGCCAAAGGCCAATATTGTGATGCTGCAAATTGCGAGTAAGTAGGGGAGCACATTAAAAAAGCGAAGGTTGTGATCTTCACGCCAAGGATGTAAAGCATCTAAAAGATCTTGGGCTGAATGAGATTTTTGTCCAGCATCCCAAAGTCGAGCAATATTGCGAAAAACCTGTGTATTTTTTTTACGTCTTATATGAAGAGCTTCTTGTACGGTATCGATTGGCATGGAGGTAATGAGTTGATTATCATAAAAAAGTGCTATCTAAGATTATCTTTTAAATTGAAAGAGATAAATACTAAATACTTTTAAATTAAGAAATTGTCTTCAAAAAATTGATGCTTGAGTTTTATCTATAAATTTCTGAAACTCACAGGATTAAATTCATTATTTTTTATTGTAAACATTTGGGCTGGGTTAAACCTTTTAATTTACCAGTGTGGTTTAACCCAACCTTAATTTTTTAAACTTCTAATTTATCAATCAGCATTGCATCGCCATAACTAAAGAAACGATAGTGGTTTTTAACTGCATGTTCATAGGCAGCTAAAATGTTGTCGCGATTTGAAAGAGCTGACACCAACATAAGCAGGGTCGATTCTGGTAAATGGAAGTTGGTAATTAAACGGTCTACGATGCAGAACTCATAGCCTGGATAGATAAAGATTTGTGTGTCGCCAGTCCAAGCCGCAATTTTACCGCCATGAGCTTGAGCTGCACTTTCTAAAGCACGTGTTGCAGTTGTACCTATGGCAATCACTTTATTTCCGCGTGCTTTAGTCGCCAAAATTAAATCAATTGTTTCTTGAGGTACATCACACCACTCACTGTGCATGATGTGGTTGGTAATGTCATCAGTACGAACTGGCATAAATGTGCCAGCCCCAACATGTAAAGTCACAAAAGTTTTTTGAACATTTTTTTGTTCTAATTTTTCTAAAAGTGCTTCATCAAAATGTAAGCTTGCAGTGGGTGCGGCAACACTGGCAATTTTTTCAGGATTATGAAAAACCGTTTGATAACGTTCGGTGTCAATTTCTTCTGCTTCACGGTTAAAGTAAGGCGGAATAGGTAATTGACCATATTGCTCAAGGACAGGCAAGATTGGCTGTGAAAACTCAACCACAAATAAATTTTCGTGACGGCCACGAACAATCACAGGAATGTTATCTGCACCAACAAAAAGCTCGGCACCTGCTTTAGGCGAGTTGCTAGATTTGATATGACAATACGCTGTGGTGTGGTTCAGCATGCGCTCAACCAAAATCTCGATAGCACCGCCTGTAGAACGTTTTCCTTTAAGTCGTGCTTTCATGACTTTTGTGTCATTGAGCACTAACAGATCACCTTCTTCGAACAGATCGATAATGTCTGTGAACATGTGATCGTGATATTGACCCTTTGAGTCTAAGTGCAACAACCGTGAAGCACTACGTGATTCGAGAGGGTAACGGGCAATAAGTTCATCAGGTAATTCAAAGGAAAAGTCAGACAGTTGCATATTTAGAAAAAAACACCGCAAAAATTGGGCCTAGTATAAACTTTTTCGCTTTTTTATGGCTGTGCTTCTGGCTTAAATCATGAAAAATGTTTAAGTGATCTAAAAGTGAACGATAATATTCACTTAGGGTTTGACAAGTTTTACAAACGCGCTAATATACGCAACACAAACATACTTCCTCTCCCGAGGTGGTGAAATTGGTAGACGCGGCGGACTCAAAATCCGCTGTCAGAGATGACGTGTCGGTTCGAGTCCGACCCTCGGGACCATATTCAGAATCGTAAGATTCTACGAAAACCCCTAAGCTAACGGCTTAGGGGTTTTTTGTTTTAGAAATTTTTTACGGAATTTTGATAATATATGATGAAGCAAAGCTGATTCAGTTGTACCGTCAAACACGTGAAGAAATGCGTTCGGGGTTAGTCTCTATAGCAGAGACTTATGCAAATCAATTTAAATAAAATAATTGAATATGAATTTAACTGACTTTCAAAAGAAAATTGCGTGGGGAGTAGGAATTCTATCTATTATTTCTTTATGGATAGCATTTCCTTTTATTTTTAAGCTTTTAATTGAAGCTTATAAATTTCCAAAGGACTTCACTAATTTTGGAGCATTTGGTGATATTTATGGAAGTTTAAACACACTTATTTCATCAATTGCTTTATGTGCAGTAGCTTTTTCTACATGGCTTCAAGTAACCTCTTTAAGGGAAACACGTGAAATAAATGCAAAACAACTTACATTGGCTAAATTAGCTCATGATGAACAAGTTAAGGAATCTAGAAATGCGATCTTCGCAAATAAGTTTTACTCATTATTAAACTTTAAAAAGGATAAATTAAATAGTGTTGTACTTGATCGGTTTATTACTGAAGAAAATGGTATTCCAGAATTTGAACAAGTCTCGGCTTTAAAAGTAATGGATGAATTAGCTTTTAGATTTCATGGAATTTTAGAAAAAAATAATAATGAATTTTCCAAACTTAGTTCAGAAGAGCTAGAAGAACGGTTCGATAAAATAATTGCAGATCTTGGATACGATTCATATTCATTACTAATTTCATATTTTCTAATTTATATCGATCTTTGTAATTTAATTAGGAATTCAAACTTAGAAAAACAAGATCAGGATTTTTATAAAAGTGTATTATCAAATTCAATGTTTCAACATGAACAATTAATATTATTTTGGATCACCCCAATATTTAATGTAATAGAGCTACACGATACAGAAATTTTTACAATGTTCGGTAATGTAGAGATATTTAAAAACTATGCTATTGAATTTCATAAAATAAGTCATTTTAGATATGAAGAGTGGAAATGTGTTTTTTCCTGAATTTGAAAACCCGGCCTAAGCCGGTTAGCATGAACCGCGCGGTTAATGTTGACCACATGGTGGTGAAGCGTGTTGATGATGGCGCTAAATTCTTGTTCTTTTAAACCATCATCGACTTTCATTTTTGAAAAGGCAAAAAGTAAGTTTTGAAGGTTCTCAAGTGGATATTCAATTTCTTCCAGTATTTCTTCAGCCGTCATTTTCTTTTGGCTATTAACGTCTAGTGTTGAGTGCATTTCTCTCTCTGTCTATTGATCATGAGGCTGTTTTATGAACTCGCATTTCTATCATCTTACAACTCTCCACCTTCAAACATTTGTTGTATTTTCCTAAAAACTGCCCACTTTGTGTATCTAAAAACCTTTAATTGAAACTTCACATTTCTATTTTGAAAAGAAAGTTGCTCTTTTAATGTACTGTGTTAAAGTTTGTAGTAGATCATAATGATTATAAGTACATTTCTTTTAAGAGCGGTTCCGACCAAAAACGACAAAATCTGTGAGGCGGGCAATGACATTCCAACATTTAGAACTAAACCAGATTGAGCAGTTAAGTGCTTGTAGAATATCGCTTTTGCTTGGATTAAATGCCGAGCAGAACTATATCGAGCAATTTTTCCGGTTTAGTCTTCGTCTTTTGAAGTGTAAAAAAGCCTTATTGACTTTTAATCAAGAACCTTACTTTTGGCATCGTTGCCCAGATGGTATGACCGCCATTTCGTTTAAACCTTCAAAACATTTAAAACAGTGCTTTGCTAAACAACAGGTGATTAATCACTTACATCCTTCCTATCAAAATTTAACCAACTATTTAAAAGAATTAAATATTGAGTGCAGTAGGGCGTTGGCAGTACATCTTCTACACCCTGATAAAACCTCTATGGGCTTCGCCGTTTTTTTTGATGACGATGCAGCAACATTTGAAGATGAAGACATCCAGTTATTGCTCGATTACTGTTCTACTTTTATGCAACAGGTCGAGTTGAAGTTTAACTATGAAGAGTTAAACGAACTCTATGAGCAACAAGTCGCGATTAACTCAAGTAAAACAAAATTCTTTTCAATCATTTCACATGATCTTCGAGCACCATTTCATGGTCTGCTAGGTTTTTCAGAAGTACTCGCCAAAGAGCGTGAAACTTTAGATGAATCGAGCATTCAAAACATTGCAGACTATCTATATGACACTTCGCAATCGACCTATAACTTACTCGAAAGCTTACTGACATGGGCGATGGCTGAGGGTGGGCGTTTTGTTTATCACCCAATTAACTTTAACCTTAGACAAGTCAGTAATATCGTTTTTGATGTTTTATATACCTTAGCTTTAAAGAAAAATATTGAATTGGTGAATGCTGTACCAGAAGATTTAAAAATTTATGCTGATATCAATATGATGACCTCAGTGATTCAAAACTTGGTGTCAAATGCGCTGAAATTTACAGATGTTGATGGTTCGGGCAAAGTTTTTATTGAAGCCAAACAAACTGGCGAAAATATTGAAATAACAGTGCGAGACACAGGTCTCGGTATGACCAAGCAACAAATGGCGAATTTGTTCCATCCACGTATTACTGCCAGCTTCAAAGGTACCGCAGGTGAAAAAGGTGCGGGTTTAGGTTTGAGCTTATGTAAACGTTTTGTCGAGATTAATCAGGGGAAAATTAATGTCAGTTCTAAAGAGGGTGTTGGAACCACATTTAAAGTTTTATTACCTTCGGCTCAAGACAGTCATGATCCTCATATCGAATATCAATCATCATCGGAAGCAAAATTAGTCTAATCCCTTTTCCTACCACTACTCGAACTGCTATAACTAAAAAGAGAGTACGAGGAAAAGAGCTTTTTATATGAATGCGGAGCAGTTACAAAAAACATTGCGTGCTAGTCAGTATGCGGAACAAGTTTTAGGCCTGCATCAGGCTGTTTTAGAACAAGATTACCAAATAGATCAATTTACTGCACCGCTCTCAACTGATCAAATTTATCAATTTGTACAAACCACATTAGATGGAATTGGTGATGAAACATCTTGGATGCGCGCACTTCGTATTTTGCGTGGTCGTTTAATGTTTCGCTGGATCTGGCAAGATGCTAATCAGCTTACCGATGTTGTCACACTTACTCGTGAACTTTCTGATTTTGCCGATGCCAGCATTTGTGCGGCAAAGGCTTTTGCACGTGTGGCACTCGTAGCGAAACACGGTGAACCTGTGGGTTACTCTGGCAAAGTTCAAGATTTGATTGTAGTTGCCATGGGTAAGCTCGGTGCACAAGAGCTTAATCTCTCGAGTGATATTGATCTAATTTTTGCCTTTGATGAACAAGGCGAAACCAATGGTCGTAAATGCATTGATGTACAGCAGTTCTGTATTTTATGGGGACAAAAACTCATTTATTTGCTTGAGCACATTACCGCAGATGGTTTTGTGTTTCGAGTAGACATGCGCTTGCGTCCTTGGGGGGATGGCTCGGCATTGGCGATTAGTCATGCAGCTTTGGAAAAATATTTAAGTCAGCATGGTCGTGAATGGGAGCGCTATGCGTGGATCAAGGCACGTGTTGTAACTGGAGATAAAGAAGGGCAAGACTTGTTAGAAATGACACGTCCTTTTGTTTTTCGTCGTTATGTCGATTACACCGCTTTTTCTGCTATGCGTGATATGAAAGCGATGATTGAGCGAGAAGTTCTACGCCGTCATATCGAGGATGATATTAAACTCGGGGCAGGCGGTATTCGCGAAATTGAATTTATTGTTCAGGTGTTCCAGCTTATTTATGGCGGGTCTAAGCGTGAGTTACAAGACCGCCAATGTTTAGTCAGCCTTGAGCACATTGGCGAAGCAGGCTTGTTAGAAAGACAAGCCGTTTTAGAATTAGAAGATGCCTATCTGTTTTTACGCCGTGTTGAACATGCAATTCAAGCCCTCAACGATCAGCAAACTCAGCTATTGCCAGAAGAAATTGACCTAAGACAACGAATTATAGATACCTTGGGTTTTGCGAGCTGGAATGAATTTATTGATGTTTTAAACGAGAAACGCCAGAAAGTAAAAGTTCAATTTAAGCAGCTCATTGAAGATACAAGTTCAAATGCAGCGACTGAAAACTTTGGCCAGTTAGAGCAGCAATTAGATGAAGTGTTGGATGACAATGCGAAAAATCTGATTCATGAGTTTTGGCATGGTCATGCACTTAAAAAACTACCTTCAAATGCAGTTCAGCGTTTAAAAACATTCTGGCCTCATTTAATTGAAGTGATCTTACAGTCCGAACAACCTCAAACTGCACTTTTACGTTTAATGCCGCTCATTGAGTCGGTCATGCGTCGAACCGTATATTTGGTGATGCTGATTGAAAGTAAGGGTGCATTACAACGTTTAGTGAAAATGGCGACCGTAAGTCCATGGATTTGTGAAGAGCTAACGCAATATCCAGTACTGCTTGATGAGTTTTTATCGATGGACTTTGAGTTGCCAAAACGCAAGGACTTAGAAGACTCATTACGTCAGCAGTTACTTCGCATTGAAATTGATCAGGTTGAAGATCAAATGCGAGCACTTCGCCTGTTTAAAAAGAGCAATGTACTCACTGTCGCTGCAAGCGATGTGTTAGCTGAAAGCCCGCTAATGAAAGTATCCGATGCGTTAACTGATATTGCTGAAGTGAGTGTAAACGCAACCCTCCATTTAGCTTATCAAACTGTAGCAAAGCGTCATGGTTATCCATGTGATGTCGATGGGAAACGTTGCTCTCTCGACTACAAAGCCTTTGCTGTCATTGGTTATGGCAAGGTAGGTGGAATTGAGCTGGGTTATGGCTCCGATTTAGATCTTGTCTTTATTCATTATCTGGATGAACAAGCAGATACGGATGGAACTAAGTCTATTACTGGCTTTGAGTTTGCGATGCGTGTTGCTCAAAAATTTATGTCACTCATGACCACTCAAACCCTTGATGGCCGTGTCTATGAAATTGACACGCGATTAAGACCTTCAGGTGAGGCGGGTTTATTGGTGACAAGTCTTAAGGCCTACGAACACTATCAGTTGAAAAGTGCATGGCTTTGGGAGCATCAGGCACTCGTTCGAGCACGCTCTATTGCTGGTGATGAGGTGCTTTGCCAGAAATTTGAAATATTTCGACGTGAGATATTGACTCAATCTAGAGATGAGGCTTATGTTCGTGAAGAAGTGTTGAAAATGCGTCAGAAAATGAAAGACCACCTAGGTTCGTCTTCTGAACAAAAAAAACATGGTATTTTTCATTTAAAACAGGACGCAGGTGGTATCGTCGATATCGAATTTATGGCACAGTATGCTGTACTTGCATGGAGCGGGAAGAAACCCGATCTCGCCCATTATTCTGATAATGTAAGAATATTAGAAGATGCTGCTAAAGCAGACTGCTTATCCAGTGAAGATGCCACAGCATTAATTCGAGCCTATCTTAGTGAACGTGCCGAAAGCCACCGTTTAGCCCTTGCAAATCAATCCATGCAAGTCAGCGCAGCGGACTGGCGTAGTACCCGTGCGGTCGTTTGCAATTTATGGCAAAGATTAATAGACCCAACCGCTTCGGTTGAGTTGGATAGTGAATGATTTTATAACAATTTGGAGTGTTCCATGAATTTGGCTGATCGTGATGGTTTTATTTGGCAAGATGGAAAATTAATTGATTGGCGTGATGCAAAGATTCACGTTTTAACCCATACATTACACTACAGTATGGGCGTATTTGAGGGTGTTCGTGCTTATGAAACGCCTAAAGGTACTGCCATTTTCCGTCTTCAAGACCACACAAAACGTTTGTTAAATTCAGCAAAAATTTATCAAATGAAAGTACCGTATGACCAAGCAACGCTTGAACAAGCACAAATTGATGTTGTACGTGAAAATAAATTAGCTTCTTGCTATTTACGTCCCCTCATCTGGATCGGTTCAGAAAAACTTGGTATTGCAGCAACAAATAACACCATTCATGCCGCAGTTGCAGCATGGGCGTGGGGCGCATACCTTGGTGATGAAGCAATGGCGAATGGTATTCGCGTTAAAACTTCATCGTTTACTCACCATCATCCAAACGTGACCATGTGTAAAGCAAAAGCATCTGGTAACTATACGTTGTCAATTCTTGCTCACCAAGAAGTTGCACATTCTGGTTACGATGAAGCTATGTTAATGGACCCACAAGGTTATGTATGCCAAGGTTCTGGCGAAAACGTATTCTTAATTAAAGATGGCGTTTTACACACTCCAGATATCGCTGGTGGTGCGCTTGATGGTATTACACGTCAAACAGTAATGACGATTGCTAGAGATCTTGGTTATCAAGTTGTTGAGCGTCGTATTACACGTGATGAATTCTACATTGCAGACGAAGCATTCTTCACTGGTACTGCTGCGGAAGTAACACCAATTCGTGAATACGATGACCGTCCAATCGGTACAGGTGGCCGTGGCCCAATTACTACTGAAATTCAAAAGACTTACTTTGATGCAGTTCAAGGTAGAAATCCGAAATATGAACACTGGTTAACTTACGTAAAATAAGTTAATCCGTTAACATAAAAAGGCGAACTTTGGTTTCGCCTTTTTATTTTTGGCTTATGGAGCTTTTATGCATATTGTCTATGTCTCTGATGGTAAGGCAGGACATCGTTCACAAGCATTAGGCTTGTTTCAGGCGATGCAAAGACAACAGGCAGATACAACTTTTGAAGAGATCCTCATTTCTGATTTACCTATTATTTCTTTAATTCAGGTACTTTTCTCTTCAAAAAACTCCTTATTTCAACAAGCTCCCGATTTTATATTTGGAGTGGGAAGTCACACTCATTTTCGGGTCTGGTTACTCGGTAAAATTTTTAGAAAAGCTAAAACTATTATTTTGATGAAGCCTAACTTACCTGTGGTTTGCTTTGATTACGCTGTTATTCCAGAACATGATGGCATCCATGCCGATAGCCATGTGATTGTCACGCGTGGTGCACTCAATCCAATTCGTAATGAAAACCGCCATCAAACAGCCAGAATTTTAATAGCCTTAGGTGGCTCATCTAAACGACATCAATGGAACCAAGATAAAGTATTAAGCAGTGTTCAAAAAATTGTTGAGAATAATCCAGACGCTGAAATTATTCTGACGACTTCACGCCGAACGCCAGCAGGATTTATTGATATTTTAAGACAGCAAAGCTTTGCCACACATTTGCAAATATTTCCGGTTGAGCAAACACCTCAAGGCTGGATTTTTGAAGAAATGCAAAAAGCAGAAGCTGTTTGGGTGACAGAAGATAGCGTATCTATGATTTTTGAGGCACTTACTGCGGGTTGTCGAGTAGGGGTAATGGCAATGGACCGTTTGAAAGACGACCGCATTACCTACTCAGTTGATCAAATGTTAGAATCAAAGTTAATTTCACAGCAGACTTGTGTTGTACAGTTACCACAACCTTATGCTTTTAAAGAAGCAGACCGTGTGGCAACATATCTTTTAGCGAAAAATTAAATTTTTTATTTTGAGTAAATAAATGAAAATATTGCATATTGCGAATTTTGGCTTTAATAAACAAGGCGCCCATTTTTACTGCACAGACCGTAAAATTTCTGCCGGATTAATTGAAAATGGCCATTTCGTTTATGACTTTAGTTTTCGTGACATGGCTCGTATGGGAACCATTTTTAAAACAAAAAAACTGGGTGCCAATTGGGCCAATAAAGAAGTACTAAAGGTCGTTAATAATATTGAACCTGATCTGGTACTCATCGGACATAGTGATTTAATGAGTCCAGATGTTTTAAAACAGATTAAAGAATCTTATCCAAATACTAAAATTGCATTTTGGTATGTTGACCCACTTTATCTCGAAAGCAAACTCGATTTCGTAAAAGCATTTTCGCCTTATCTAGATGCTATTTTCTGCACAACAGGTGGCGAATATCTACAAAAATTAAAGCAGCCTCATTTAAGCGTCGCCTATTTGCCAAATGTTGGTCACCGTAATGTAGAAACGCTACAACAATTTTCAAACGCTAACACAGACAAGACTTTTATCTTCTGTGGCGTGGTTTATAAAGAACCTGAGCGTGAGAAGTTCTTAAAAGATTTGGCAGATGCATTGAAACAAGGCCATGTGAACTATCAATATTATGGTTGCTTTGAACAGCCGGGTGTTTACGGTAAAGGTTATTATAAAGTTCTGTCTGAGACAAAAATGGGACTCAATTACTCACGCCGTAATGATGTAACCTTGTATAGTTCTGACCGAATTGTACAACTGACCGGTAATGGTTTACTCACCTTTAGCCCAAGAATTCCTGGCTTTGAAAAACTCTACACTGAGCAGGAAGTGGTTTACTTTGATGATCAGTTCGACTTGGCCAAAAAGATACAATTTTTTGATCAGAATCCAGAGCAAGCTGAAAAAATAGCGAAAGAGGGATGGGAGAAAACACGCAAATCTTTCAATGCTAAGCGCATCACCCAATTTATGGTTGAAGTGACATTTAAGCAGCCCCTTTCAGAAAATTATGAATGGTCACATGAGGTTTATGCATGATGTGGTTTTTGTACGTTGCGGTAGGCCTACTAGCACTTGCTGCACTGTTATATGTGCTGGGTAATTATACTTTCTGGCTTCCGTTTCGTTCGAGCAAACTACCACGTATTGTCATGCTGCATCAGGTGACCCCTAAAGATGCAGCCTCTGGCATGAATATGCCTCCTGAAAAGTTTGAACAACTCTTACAGTTGTTGACGCGTAAAGGGGCTACTTTTTGCTTTGTCTCTGAGCTTGAACAATATCGAGGTCAAAAGAACGTTGTTGCTTTAAGTTTTGATGATGGCTTTATGGATAATTATCTATATGCGTATCCATTACTCAAAAAATATAATGCAAAAGCAACCATTTATTTAGCTACACAAATTGAAGGAATCGAAAAGCTAACTCATGAGCAAATCCATGAAATGGCAAATTCAGGCTTCATTGAATTTGGTGCGCATACACAACATCATGTGAATTTACTTAAGCTTGACGATCAAACCGCTTACGATGAAATGCTTCAATCTAAAAAAGATGTTGAAGCTTTGGTTGGAAAATGTCCTAGTTTTGCCTATCCATTTGGTCGATTTAACGAAAAGCACCAGAAAATGGCGCAAGAGATTGGCTTTAAAAACGCCGTATCAACTCGTAAAAAAATCGAAGCGTACGAAGCAATTAATCAATTTAATATTCCACGTGTCAGCACGCATGGTGCCATGAATGCTTTACAGATGCGTATCGCCCTTGCTAAAGGACGTTATAAGTTATGAATAAAATTCCATGTAGTGTCTATATTGTCACTTTAAATTGTGGCGCTTGGTTAGAGGGAACTTTGCAAAGTGTCAGTGATTTTGATGAAGTCATTATTTTAGACTCTGGCAGTACTGACAATACTTATGAAATTGCACAGCGCTTTGAAAATACGCATATTTCTCATCAAGATTGGCAAGGTTATGCTGGGCAAAAAAGTTTGGCTTTAGCAAAATGTCGAAATGATTGGGTACTCAATCTAGATGGTGATGAAGTCTTATCTAACGAGTTAAAACAAGAGATTGTTGAGACCATTCAACAGAACAAGCTTGATGCATTAATCACACCGATTAATGATGTTTTTTTAGGTGTTCCCAACAGTAAACATACTAAAAAGCATGCAAAAGTGCGTTTCTTTCGCAAGTCTAAAGGGCATTACGACCTTGCCAATAAAGTCCATGAAAATGTGATTGTGGATGGTGAATCTCAGCGCGCTCAACATGATATTTATCATTATGGCGAGTCGAGCATTTTCGTTAAAGTCGAAAAAAATAACCAATATTCCAATTTAAAAGCATTAGAGAAATTCCAAAAAGGAAAGTCTCCAAGCGTTGCAAAATTGGTTTTGGTGATGCCAGTGACTTTTATGAAGTCTTATTTCATTCGCCGTAGTTGCTTAAATGGTTGGCGTGGTTTCGTAAATAGTATGATTAACGCATTTTATGCATTTCTAAAAGAAGCCAAACTTTTTGAACAGACTCTGAATAAAGATAAAAATAAGTAGGCAAGCTATGAAAATTGTTCAGGTATTGGCAACGAGTGGCGGAATCGGTGGCTTAGAGCAGCACACTTTTAACCTTGTTAATGAGCTTGCTTTGAACCATGAAGTGCACGTGATTGCACATCCTTGCTATGTAGATAAGTTTAGCCAACAAGTACATTTTCATGCGGTTGATTTTGCACGTAGCCGTTGGAATATTTTTTTACTTTGGCAACTTAAAAATCTGATCCAAAAAATTCAACCTGCTATTGTTCATGCACAAGCAGGAAAGGCGGCTGAGCTGATTGCCCGTATTAAGCCTTTTTTAGCTGGCCCTAAATTTGTAACGACGGTACACGGTACTAAAAAGAATAAATCTGCCTATTTAGCCGGCGATGCGGTTATTGCTGTGAGCCAAGCACTCACACAAGGGATTCCCGAGACGAAAGCACACGTGGTTTACAATGGGGTTTATCCTCAACCTGCTCTTACAGCTGAAAATAAAGAAAAATTACTTCAATCGATTCAAAAAGATTTTGCTGAGCTAGACCCTAGCAAAAAAGTTGTCATGTGTATTGGACGTCTAGAACCAGTAAAAAATATCAGTTTATTGATTGAATCGCTGCAACAGATTGATACCAATTTATGGATTGTAGGTGATGGTTCACTTAGAGCAAGTTTAGAGAAACAAGTCAGTGAATTAAACATGCAAAATCGGGTCGCTTTTCTTGGGTTTAGAACTGATGCGCGTGATCTGGTCCAGTTGGCAGATGTTGTAGTTTTATCTTCTGACCGTGAAGGTTTTCCGCTCGTAATGGTAGAAGCTTTACAGGCCGATAAAGCTATGGCTTCAACTAAAGTGAATGGTGTGATCGAGTGGCTGCCAGAACAATATCTAGCAGAAATTGGAGATGCACAAGGTTTAGCAAAAGCGATTCAATATGCGCTTCAACCTGAGGTTCAAAATGATTTTGGCCCTTTATATGCGAAAGCCAAGGCTGAACTGACTGTGCCAGCCATGGCTGAGCAGACGCTTAATATTTATAAAGGCCTGCTAAAAACTTAATTATTTTTTGGCGTAAGGCGGATGGCATCAAGTACCACGAAGTTATCTTCGACATTAATGGTATGGCAACCGTCATCTGCCTGATTCCAGTCTGGTAAAACCACTTCGAGTAATTTTTCTTCATAGGCTGTTGGGCTAAGCTGAGTAATCGCTTTTAATTCGATATTGCCGCCATAACGTTTTAAAGAATCTTGGCTTGGTCGAACCAGTTGTCCTTTATAAATAAAAGGTTTGCCTGCCATACGGAATTGCTGACTGCCTCGGCACACTGGATTCATTGGGTGCTCTTGCCATTCAGGATTCAAAATATCTTCGGTAAAGAATAGATCTAAACGGTCACCAAACTTCTTACAATCACGACGCGTTGAAGTAAAAAGATACCATAAGCCTTCATGATAAAAAGGTGTGCTGTCGACTGCTTCGATATTCTCGATCAGATTAGAATGCTTTTCCCATTTCAGTGGAAATTCAGCGCATTTCCAAAGCTCAATGGTTTTATTAGCCGAAGTCTCAGGAATCATGTACCAAGTGTCTTCTACTTTAAATACACAAGGATAAGAAAGGTGATAGTCGAGTTTTAAGATTGTCTCAGGCGGTGTGTAGGTGCCATCCTTAAAGACTTCCAAGACAGAAAGAAAGCCTACTGGATGTTCGTCATCAACTTCTTCAAAAAAAATAAAATGACGGCCATTTTCATAAGCATAAAAGCTATCTGCAAATGTAAACTTTTTAGGTGAGTGTATCTCAAAGAGTGAATCTAATTGCTCAAGTGTTGTAAAAGGTTGTTCTAACCAGCCGAAACGCATATACCAATGAGAGTCAAAAGATTTTGCTTTTTTTGCTTGTTGGTATTTGTACCATTTTTTTTGAATTGAACGAATCATGACAATACAAGAAAATAAAAAAGATATATTAACTCTATTTTACATTAGATATGATACGCGCTGTTTAAAAGGGGAATAGCTTAATGAAGATTTATGTTGTAACTATCGAAGATGAAAAATCACCTCGTTTAAGTAAGTTCCTCGGCCAAAATTTTTTCAAGACGAGTAAGGTTGACTACACAAAAGTAGGCGTTAAAGGGGTGGATTTATCCGTAAAACAATATTTTGAAATGGCTGTAAAAGGTCGTTCCCAACCTTTAACACCGAGTGAGCTAGGCTGTACCTTATCTCATTTAAAAGCTTTAGAGCTTTTTCTTGAGTCGGAAGATGAATATGCATTGATTTTTGAAGATGATGCAATATTGCCTGATGATTTAACGATTGATAAGTTAAAAGAAGAATTAGAAAAAGTAGCTTTACCATCGAATTTACTATTTAGTTTAGGCGGCATTCAAATGAAGGAGTGCCTAAAAACAAGAGGTGAATTTAAAGACTATAATTTTTTAAATAAAAAAGTATTAGAAGTGGTTCCAGATTTTTTCCATCGTGCTTGCTATGCTTTTGCATACGTTGTTGATAGAAAAATGGCTGAAACATTACTTAAATATCATCATAAAATAAGAAAAGCAGATGATTGGAGTTATTTATTTGATTTTGATTCAACTGTTCATATCTTAATGTCATTTATTGTCGATCATCCAGTAATTGAAATTGGAGAAAAAGATCCAATATTAAGTCGGTTAGAAAGTGAAAGAGCAAAATCTGAAGATTTAGAAAAAAGTAAATATGGTCATGGTTTAAGAAAAAATTTGGCGAAATTATCATATAAGCGATACTTTTAAATTTTTTAATTATATTTTTAAGTTTAGAGATATTTTATATGACAGCTTTAGTTAGTATTATTGTGCCAGCTTATAATGCCTCACATACTATTCTTGATACTATTAGATCAATAGACGAACAAACTTATACAAATTTTGAGTGCATAATTGTAGATGATGGGTCAAATGATAGTGCTGAGTTGTGTGAAAATATATCGGATTATCTAAGTAAAGATAGATATAAATATTTTAAAAAAGCAAATGGGGGAGTGTCGAGTGCTAGAAACTGGGGAGCAAATAATGCTTCTGGTGATTATTTGATGTTTGTTGACTCTGATGACAAAATTGCATCTAGCTATATTGAAAAATGCTTAAATATATTGAAAACACGTCCTGATTTAGTATTAGTGTGTACAAATGTTCAAGAGTTTGAACGCTCAAATAATAAGATTAGCCATAAAATAGTAAGTTTAAAAGAGTTCATTTTTCATAATGCTATTTTTCCATGTATTGCTCTAATGCGGACTACTGACTTTAAAAGAGTAGGAGGCTATGATGAAAAACTTAAAGTTTGTGAAGATTGGAACTTATATATCTCTTTATTAAAGAATAATAAAAACTATTTTGTTATTCCAGAATATTTATATTTTTATAGAAAAAGATCAGATCAGTCTAGTTTAACTGATCAAATCGATTGTCAAAAAATTTCAAAAGAAATTGCTTTGAATAGAATATTTGATAACCATAAAGATTTATACAGTGATCATCTTGGATCAATCTGGAACATGGTTGAGAAGAATAATGAAATCATAAAAATTTCTAAACGGTATAGTAGAGGTATTAGTCTCATTTTCATTGTATCATTAATAAGTTTCTTTATTACATTCTGGAATGGTTCCACTCGATATATTCAAATAACTCTAATTTTTAATATATTTATTTTTGCCCTATTTCTTTTTTTTAATAATAAATTTAAAAAAGAAGTAACTAAATATAGATATTAATGGGTTTTAAAAATCAAGAAGTGAATTTTTCTTAACTTTATTTGATTTAATATATGGCTCTAATAAATTTCTATCTGAGCCAATTAGCTTTATAAGGTATGGCATATTTAATGGCTTATAGTTTAATACTAATGACTCAATAAAGTGGATATTAGATTTATCGTTGAAACTATGGTAAATAAAAGCGTTCTCATCACAGTTAATTAATGTGATGCTCATCTCTGCTCTTCTAAGAACTTTTTGACAAGCTACATAAATAACTAGATATTCAAGTCGGCCAATGTTTTGAAAATATTCATCATAGTTTGGACATGATTTTTTTATCTCATGAATGTAGTTTTTAATTCCTAACTTAACTGCATAAATGAGCTCATCTAACCACTCTTTAAAGAAAATATTATTTCTCTCTGAGGCTAAAAGCCAACTTTCAATGACTGGGTACTGTTTTACAGTTGTATTGGCATTTCTATAATATCCAAACGCTTTGGTTTTATTGATATTACATAGATCAATAATCCAGTCTAAATTACTATATAGAATTACACTTGCATCAACCCATATACCACCATGTTTATATAATAAATATAAGCGTAGTAGATCAGATTTTAATTGAGGAGTGAGACCTTCAAATTGAGAAAAGTCAATTTCACAAAAATCATTTATATTGTTATTATCTAAAATGTGAACAGTATATTCATGATTCAAACTTTTAATACGTTCTAAACAACGTTCTACAAGTTCTGGTTTTTTAGAGTCCCAGTATATCCATATGATTTTGGGAATATTAATTTTACCTTCAGATTGAGGATGAAGGGTAATTAGATTTGCTAGGTTGTTAGGTTCAAGATTTTTGATACGCTTATCTATATAGAATTTAAGATGGAACCTTAAAAGGAAAAAAATTTTTCTTGTAGATTTGCGTAAACCCATAACAACCTCAAATGATAAATAAAAAGAATTTTTTATTTATCCGTATTTCCTTTTAAAACCATATAAATCAGCGCAACAAAAATAAGCAATGCACCTGCTAAGCTACTTACGCAGAAATAAAGAATACGTTGATTTGTATTGATGTTAAATAATTCATTTGCAAGGATATAGCGCATGAAAAACCATTGCGCAAGAGAGAATACAATTACGATTAAAGCATGTCGACGTACATCAGGGCGCATTGCCATAATGAATCACCAAGGGAGAAAAAGTGGAGGTATTATGCCATTTGCCCACTCTCATCTCAATAGAGCCTTAATTGAGTAAAATTGTGTAGAAAAACTAAAATTATGAATAGATTGTGAATTTTTATTAACATTAATAAACTTTGAGGTCCATTTTTTATCTGAAATTTTTTAGTAAATTTCTGTACTTATTTGGATATATGTTTAATGCAGCCTGTTGATTTTGTAATGATTTGGGTGGATTCAACCGATACGAACTGGCAGCAACAATACATATATTATAAATCCAAAGAAACTAAAACAAAGGTAGTTGAACTCGTTGATCAATGTCGCTATCGCGACTGGAATAATCTTCATTACTGGTTTAGATCTGTTGAGAAATTTTGTCCGTGGGTCAGAACGATCCATCTGGTGACTTGTGGGCATTTCCCTGAATTTTTAGTCAAAAATCATCCGAAATTAAATTTGGTCACACACGATCAAATTATAGAACCCAACTGCTTACCGACATTTAACTCACATGCCATTGAAATCAATATTCATAAAATTGAGGGGTTGGCAGAACATTTTGTCTATTTTAATGATGATACCTTTATCAATAGACCTTTAGGGCCAGAGTTCTTTTTTAAAAATGGTTTACCTTGTGATGGTGTGCGTTTACAGCCACTCATGGTGGTAGGTGAAGAGAACTTTTTAGGCGCAGTTGCTTTGACTGATGTTGCAATTATTAATAAACATTTTGATAAGCGAAAATTATTTCATAAAAATCCTTATGCTCTTTTTAATTATCGCTATTCTATGAGCAGTAATTTGGGGAATTTTTTAAGTTTATATAATCGAAAATTCTCAAGCTTTTATAGTACTCATTTGCCTCAACCATTTTTGAAGTCAGTCTTTGAGGAAGTGTGGAAAACTGAAGAGGCTTACTTAAAAGAAGTATCAAGTCATCGGTTTAGACAGCCTTTAGATGTTAATCAGTATCTTTTTCGGTTGTGGCAGTTGTGCTCAGGTCGCTTTTATCCTGTCAATATATTTGAACGTGGTCAAAACTTTAACTTAAGGCTACAAAATCTTCCTGAAATTAATCAAGTGATTAAGAATGAAAGGCTTCCACAGATTTGCCTAAATGACGATGAACATGTGGTCGATTTTGAAAAGCTTAAAACAGAAATTATTCAAATTTTTGATCAAAAATTTAAAAAGCTCTCAAGTTTTGAAAAAGAAATATCTCATTAAAATTTGAAAATTAATGAATAAAAAACCCTGCATAAGCAGGGTTTTTTAATTTGAAAATCTAAAAATTATTTAGTTTCTTCAGCTTTTGGCTTTTCACGTAAGCGGATGCCCAAGTCACGAAGCTGATTTGCTTCAACAGGAGCAGGTGCTTGAGTAAGTGGACATTCAGCAGTCTTAGTTTTAGGGAATGCAATAACGTCACGAATAGAAGTCGCGCCAGTCATTAACATCACTAAACGGTCAAGACCAAATGCCAAACCACCGTGAGGAGGAGCACCGTAACGAAGCGCATTTAGTAAGAAGCTGAATTTCTCTTCTGCTTCTTCATCAGAAATACCAAGCGCTTCAAAAATCGCTTTTTGCATTTCTAATGTATAAATACGAAGTGAACCACCACCAACTTCAGTACCGTTCAATACCATGTCGTAAGCAACAGAAAGTGCTTCACCTGGATTGCTCTTCACTTCTTCTACGCTTGATTTTGGTAGCGTGAATGGATGATGAACAGAAGTCCATTTGCCATCGTCAGTTTCTTCAAACATTGGGAAGTCAACAACCCAAAGTGGAGCCCACTCACAAGTTGAAAGATTCAAATCATGGCCAATCTTCACACGAAGAGCACCCATTGCATCATTTACAACTTTAGCTTTATCTGCACCGAAGAATACGATATCGCCATCTTGCGCACCAACACGTGCCAACAATTCAAGTACGATCGGTTCAATGAATTTCACGATTGGAGATTGAAGACCTTCAATTCCTTTAGCGAGTTCATTAACTTTGATGTAAGCCAAACCTTTTGCACCATAGATGCCAACGAATTTGGTGTATTCATCGATTGCACTACGTGGCAATGACGCTGCACCTGGAACACGTAAAGCAACAATACGACCTTTAGGATCTTTTGCAGGACCCGCAAATACTTTGAACTCTACTTCTTGCATTAAGTCTGCAACATCGACGAGTTTCAACGGAATACGCATATCAGGTTTGTCTGATGCATAGTCACGCATTGCATCTGCGTAAGTCATACGTTGGAATTTATCGAATTTAACGCCAAGAAGTTCATCGAACATCTTTACAGTAAGGACTTCCATTAAGTCCATAATGTCATCGTCACTCATGAACGATGTTTCAACGTCGATTTGAGTAAATTCTGGTTGACGATCAGCACGTAAGTCTTCGTCACGGAAACATTTTGCGATTTGGTAGTAACGATCAATACCACCCACCATCAACAATTGTTTGAATAATTGTGGTGATTGTGGAAGTGCATAGAAACTGCCATTTTGTACACGACTTGGTACTAAGTAGTCACGCGCACCTTCAGGTGTTGCACGTGTCAAAATAGGTGTTTCAACGTCTAAGAAACCATTGTCTTCGAAATAATTACGAATAAGATTGGTCAATTTAGAACGGAAGCGTAAACGATCCAACATTTCAGGACGACGAATATCTAAGAAACGATATTTCAAACGAATTTCTTCAGAAATATTGGTATTTTCATCATTTAAAGGGAATGGAGGTGTTTCTGAAGCGGCAAGAACTTCGATGTCTTTACCTAAAACTTCAATTTGACCACTCACCATATTGGCATTTTCAGTACCTTCATAACGGCGACGAACACGACCTGTAATTTTTAATACATATTCAGAACGTGCTTTATCTGCAGTTGCAAATGCTTCTGGAGTATCTGGGTCAATAACTACTTGAACGAGACCATCACGGTCACGCATATCAAGGAAAATAACACCGCCATGGTCACGGCGACGATGTACCCAACCGCATAGTGTAACGGTTTGGTCGATTTGGGCTTCAGTTAAAGAGCCACAGTAATGAGTTCGCATCATAATGAAGATTATCCAAACTATATTGGCTGAAAAGACGGATGCGTAAACCGCGCACCGTCAAAAAAATAAGTTTTCGATTATGCCTTGTTGCATGGTTTGTCACAAGAAGTAGATCAAAAAACCGCAGAAATTAACCTGAAAATGAGCAATTTGGCAGCAAGTTTCCTGATTCATCCCATTCTTTGTTGCCGATCTAAAAACAAGAATAATAAGCATCCTAAGCTAAAGGTGCTTAACCAGCCCTGCATAAACTCATTAATCGAACGGCCTGTAAAATAATAGGTGTCGGCGTGCCAAACCTCATGAGGAATGTAGCGAGCATAATCCCAAAAAGAAAATAAACCCAAGAGCGTAGATAGAATAAATAAAGACCATGCAAAAATTTTAATTTTTCTACTTACTTTCCAATGTTGTTTATAGCGCTGGTAATAGTGAATACACATCCAAGCGAGAAAAGGCAAAGCAAGAGCAGATGAGCCAAGTTGTAAAAGACGATGTAATGGATATGGACGTCCAAAAAGATGAACTGTTGTCGCTAATACATCTTTAAATACAAAGGTCCGAAAGTCTGCATGCGTTAAACCATCCCAAATCAGATGAGTCGCTATGCCGATGATGAGTGCAAATATGATTCCAATAAAAAATATAGAAATACGTTTTAAAGAATTGAGCGCAAGATCATGTTGAATACCAAAAAAACGGTAAATCACTGGGCGGTAAAGAAAATACCAAACGGCACAAAAGACCAAGCCTAACGCAAGATTGGGATAAATCAGACCTTTCCATTGGTGAGTCAGCATGCTGGAATGAACTGTAAATAAGCGGTAAAGATCGGGTGTCATACTCCCAATTGCTAAAGCAGCAATCGGTAAAGTGTTTTGGCTAAGCTTGGATAGAGGAGGAGCTATAACGGCATGAGAGATTGTAAAAGGCATTAGAAATCAAAAATTACTCACATCATTCAAACGAACAGTCTAGCGAATCATCGGTTAATAAATGTTTTTTATTGCAAAACAACTGAAATGTTATAATATAACAAAACAAAAGGCATAGCGATTAGAGAATCACCTCATGTTGTTCTATAAAAATATTTTGACCTTATCCATTTTAGCTGTCATATCCGTTCCTTCGTTTGCAGCAGAAAATGAAAATGTTGAAAAGTTAGAAACCATTCGAATTAAGGCTCATCCACTTGAGCAAACCTCACAAGATTTTGCTGTTGCAGATACTGTCGTTGACCAAAAGCATTTATCGCAAGGTGCTGCGACCATTGGGGATGCACTCAGTAGCGAAGTGGGAATTTACGCTAATCAGTTTGGGGCTGGTTCGAGTCGCCCAGTCATCCGTGGACAAGATGGGCCACGCGTTAAAGTACTTCAAAATTCATCAGAAAATATTGATGTCTCGACGTTGTCTCCTGACCACGCTGTCACTGTAGATCCTGTGCTGGCGAAACAAGTCGAAGTAATTCGCGGCCCTTCAACTTTACTGTTTGGTGCGGGGACCGTCGGTGGTTTAGTCAACGTCATTGATAACAAGATCCCTACGCAAATGCCTGAAAACGGTTATGAAGGACAAGTTGGCTTACGTTACAACACTGGAAGTGATGAAAAACTGGCGAGTGCTGGTGTAACTGTTGGCTTGGGTAGCCAAGTTGCTTTACGTGTTGAAGGGTTAACACGTGATGCGAATAACTACATTGCGCCAAATTATATTCATGAGGGTGAAAAAGAGCGTCGTGTAGATAATACTTTTGCTCAGGGTGATTCAGTTAACGTTGGGTTGTCTTGGATTTATGACCGCGGTTATACCGGCATTTCTTATAGCAACCGTCGAGACCAATATGGTTTGCCTGGGCATAGCCATGAATACGAAAGTTGTAGTGCTCATCTAACGGGAATACCGCATTTACATTGTGGCGATCATGAGCATGAAGATGGTGAAGAAGCTCATGATCATGGAAATGAAGAACACGAGCACGAACATGGTGGTCCATGGATTGATTTAAAATCTGAGCGTTATGACTTTAAAACTGAGTTAAATGATCCATTTGCAGGCTTTCAAAAGTTACGTGCTCAGGCGAGCTATACCGATTATCAGCATGATGAAATTGAAGAAGGCGCGATTGCTACCCGATTCCAAAACAAAGGCTATGACGGCCGTATTGAGTTAGTACATAACCCTATTGCTGATTGGGAAGGGGTCATTGGCGCGCAGTTAGGCCAGCAAAAATTAGATTTGACTGGCGAAGAAGCTTTTATGGCTCCGACCACTACCAAAAAGTGGAGTGTATTTGCCTTAGAACATAAACAATGGAAAGACGTACATTTTGAGCTTTCTGCACGTGCAGATCAGCAAGAAATTGATGTAGACGACAACTCAAAACAAGATTTTGATGGTTCGGCATTTTCTTACGCAGGTGCTGCGAACTGGGAGTTTGCGCCAAACTACAAACTCTCTTTTGTAGCTTCACATCAAGAACGTCTGCCTTTAGCTCAAGAGTTATATGCAAATGGTGGGCACTTTGCGACAAATACTTATGAGCTAGGAAATGATCAACTCAGTAAGGAAAAATCGAATAATGTTGAGTTAGGTTTGCATTTTGATAAGGACAAACTCGACTATCATCTTCATGTTTACCATAACTGGTTTGATGACTACATCTATGCGCAAACCCTTGACCGCTATAAAGACTTCCGTTTAGTTAAATACACTCAAGATAAAGCACGTTTCTATGGTGCAGAGGGTGAAATTGGTTATCAAATTACCCCAATGTACAAGATCAGTGCTTTTGGTGACTATGTGCGCGGCAAAATTGATGCAGAAGGTAATGCTCCACGTATTCCAGCAGGACGTTTAGGTACTAAAGTCGACGCAGACTTTGGTGATGGTTTTAGCGGTTCTGCCGAGTATTATCATGTCTTTAACCAAGACAAAATCGCGGCATACGAGACCGAAACTGAAGGCTATAATATGCTCAATCTTGGTGTGGCATATTCAGGGCAATATGCTGCAAAAACGGATTATCGTGTGTACTTAAAAGCTAACAATTTGTTAGATGACACCGTTTATCAACATGCATCATTCTTATCAAATATTCCACAAGTTGGACGCAATTTTACAGTAGGTGTTGATTTTAAATTTTAAGGGTTTAACACGAAACTAAACTTGAAAAATCAAACCAAAAGACCTAACTTGAAACTATCAAGTTAGGTCTTTTTTATGCGTATTTTTCAACGAATTCATCAAAAAATAAATTGGTCAGGGCGTCGTTATATGGCGATATTACTTTGCGTTGTTGCTATTGCATATCTTGCATCGGCAATTTACCACACAGTAAAACCATTGCCACAAGGGATTAACTTTAGTGGCAAGCTTAGACATGCCGATGTCAAATTTTTAGCAGATAAAACCTACCTTGATGCAAAAGGGCAACAACAGGTTGATCAGCACATCTTTGATGAAATCTTGAAAATGATTGATGAGGCCAAAGCCACGATTGTGGTGGATATGTTCTTGTTTAATTCAGAAGTTGGCGATTCAAAAATAAAGCAAAGACCACTCATGCAAGAGTTAACTGATGCATTGGTAAGTAAAAAAAGACAAAATCGCCAAATTCAGATTGTAATGATTACTGACCCGATTAACTCGGTCTATGGGGGCTTAAAACCTGAAAATTACCGTCAGTTACGTCAAGCAGGTGTTGATGTGATTGAAACCAATTTAGGCCCATTACGTGCGTCTAACCCATTCTGGTCCGGCTTATGGTACATCTGCTGCCAGAATGTTGGAAATAATCCTGAAAAAGGCTGGTTACCAAATCCGTTCGGTGATGAAAAAATTACACTGCGTAGCTATTTAAACTTATTTAACTTTAAGGCAAATCACCGTAAAACCGTGGTCGTCGATACCGATGCGGGCTGGAAATCACTCGTAACTTCTGCAAACCCACATGATGGTAGTTCTAGACACTCAAATGTTGCTTTGGTTGTAACGGGAGCCACAGCAGCTGATGTTCTACAAACTGAAGCAGCGGTTGCACGAATGTCGGGAAGTAGTGCACCCTCACTCATTTTAGGTGATTTTGAAAAAGACGTAACTAAACCTCAAGTCCAAGTCTTAACTGAAGGGGCGATTTATCAATCTGTATTAAAATTGATTAACTCAGCTAAGCCTAAAGAGCACCTTGATTTAAGTATGTTCTATTTATCTGAACGTAAGATTATTCAGGCTCTAAAAAGTGCTAAAGAAAGAGGTGTTATTGTCCGAGTTTTGCTTGATCCAAATAAAGATGCTTTTGGCAGACAAAAGAACGGTATTCCAAACCGACAAGTTGCTTCAGAGCTACATGCTACGGGCATTCCAATTCGTTGGTGTGATACGCATGGCGAGCAGAACCATAGCAAAATGATATTAAAATATAACGCTCATCAAGCTGAGTTGATTGTAGGATCGGCTAATTTTACAGCCCGTAATTTAAAAAATTATAACCTTGAAACTGACATGCTGGTGATTGGTAAAGTTCAAGATCAAGTCTTTAAAGATGCGCAAGATTACTTCAATACCTCGTGGTCAAACATGCAAGGTAGACAGATGAGCGTGGACTATGCGAAGTATGCAGATGAGTCTAAAGTGAAGTATTGGATTTATCGTTTTATGGAATGGTCAGGATTGTCGACTTTCTAATGACCACCCTTGGGATTTTCCAGAAAATGGCAAGGTGATTGGCGACATGGATGTCGCCGTTTCACTGTGTAGCAGGGAAGCCACATCAGTGAAACAAAGGTTTTTGTCACTTTTGACCTTTCAAAAGTGAGGCATTAGCCTATACAAAAAAAATTAGAACATCACTGTAAGTAAAGGCTGTGCCATAAGTCCGATTTAAGGTGCTGGAGGAATCAACTGATCCAAAGTCTTATCATCTAACTTTTCTAATTCACTCAAATCAGTCTTAATTTTCCATTGTGACTCATCATCAACAGGATTTGGTAAACGTGCTTCAAGCCAATCACAGACCACATCTGGAGAAAACTCCGGATGATTACATTGAATAATCCACGATAAAAAATCTTTTGCTTCACCATTCATATACGGAGGTGGAGAAACAGGAAAGAATAAGGTCGGTAGGCGTTCATTTGTTGATAGGTAGTTTAAAACATGCCCTAACTCTTGGACTGTTTGCCATGCAAGTGGGTGTTCTACATCAATACTGAACTTAAACCACCAAGCGTGTTCGCCATCTGCTCCATTCGCCATGATACGTGCTTCTTGCACACTTGGAACTTTGCAGAAAAACTGATGAAGACGTTCAAAACTGATTTCAGACACAGCAATTGACCTAGCTAGAAAAAAGCTAATGTTAGCATAGATACAGATTCTTCATATTTTCTTTATAGTCATTACAAACCTTAGCAATGTTATCTGTTTTATTCATGGTTTCTCCTTGGCTGTCTTCTAATCTAGCTTCATATCAAGATTAAAAGGAAATAGGGCATGAAAAAGCCAATCGTTCTTGTACTTTCGACGTTAATGTTAGGTATATCTGCTACCGCGATGGCCGATACAAATCATCGTTGGGATAATAACCATGGTAGAGACCATGACCGATATGAACATCGTGATCGTGATGACCGTCGCCACGATTATCGTAATGATCATCGGGCTCCAAGTTGGTCAAATGCCGATCGTGGTAAGCACTATGGTCGATATGTAGCATTTAAACGCGGTGATCGTATTCCAGCAGAATACCGCAATAGTCGCTATTATGTTTCGGACTGGAGATCGCATCGTTTGTATGAGCCGCCACGTGGATACCGTTGGGTTAAAACGCCTAACCAATATTTACTCGTAGACTCGAAACATCAAATTTATCGTGTTCGTTAATTTTGAAATATAGAATATATAAATGGCCTCAATCTTGAGGCCATTTTTTTATGCTAATTCATCATCTTGAGGTTGAGGGGGCTTTAAGGTTGTGGGTGTTTTTGCATGCTTTTCTTTCATCACTGAAGGATAATTCCAAGATGCAAAACGAACAACTAAGATAGAAAGGGCTAAAATAAGAATTGAGCCTGTAATAATGACTTGGTCCATATCCGCTTTATGGTCATGTTGGATATCTGAAATGAGTAGACGGGTTAATGCCGTAATCGCAACATAAATAAGAAAGCGTACAGGCATATGATTGGTCTTAAAGTAAATCCCAACCATTGCTCCAAGCTCTAAGTATATAAATAATAATAAAATATCATCAATTGAAGCATACTTTTTGACTGTCAAAATTTCAAAAACAGTATTGGCTGCGGACCACGCCACCATACAGCCAATAATAAACAGGGCTAAATAATGAAAAGCTTCAACGGCATAATGACCAAATCGGTCCAGAATACGCTCATACTTTTTGGGATCAAGCATAGTAAAATCTTTTGTTTGTTTCGTAATGTTTAGAAATTAAACAAATTTCATGCCAATTGAAATAGTAGATACAAAATAAAAACGCCTGATTTTTCAGGCGTTTTTTATAAAGAACTTAATTAAGCTTGGTTCGTAAAGTAATCTTCACTAAAGCCCATAATTAAGTCAGAACCTGCTTTGATTTTAGCAATACGCGCATCAATATCTGGCAAGATACGTTCAACAAAGTATTGAGCTAAAGCAAGTTTGTTTTGATAGAAATCACCAGATTTATCTTTGGCAGCAGTAGCAATTTTCGCAAACATATAAGCGAAGCTGAGTAAACCAACTGCATGTAAATAATCAACCGCAGCTGAGTTCGGGAAGTCTACATTTTCAGCAGCTTGTTCGATAATAAACTGAGTGATTGCTTCAATTTCAGTTGCAGCATCTAAAGTTGCATCTTTAATAAAGTTCAAGTCTGTGTCTAAGTCATTTGCAAAGTCACGGATTTCAGTAATGTATTCAGCAATGAACGCACCGCCACATTTAATGGTTTTACGACCAATTAAATCTTGAGATTGAACGCCGTTTGTTCCTTCGTAAATTTGAGCAATACGAAGGTCACGAATGCATTGTTCCATACCCCATTCACGAATATAACCGTGGCCACCGAACACCATTTGAGCATCTAAAGTTGCTTGGAATGCTGTATCTGTAAGGTAAGCTTTAGCAATCGGCGTTAAAAGCGCAACGCGATTATTGGCTTTTTTCACTGCTTCTGCATCAGTTGAGAATTTAGTGATATCGAGCTGTTGACCTACATAGACCGCAAATGCACGTGATGCTTCATTGTTTGCACGTACGTTTAACAACATACGACGCACGTCACCATGTACCAAAATGCTATCAGCTGGTTTGTTTGGTGATTGAACACCTAATGCACTACGGCCTTGTAAGCGGTCAGTCGCATATTGTGCTGCATTTTGATATGCAAACTCAGATGCACCTAAACCTTGAATACCCATAGATAAACGTTCGTAGTTCATCATAACGAACATGGCAGCAAGACCTTCGTTTTCTTTACCAACGAGGTAACCTTTTGCTCCATCAAAGTTCATCACACAAGTGGCAGATGCTTTAATCCCCATTTTATGTTCGATAGAACCTGGACCAACTAGATTGCGTTCACCTAATGAACCATCTTCATTCACAAAGTACTTAGGTACGATGAACAAAGAAATACCACGTGAACCAGCAGGTGCATCTGGAGTTTTAGCAAGTACCAAGTGGATGATGTTTTCTGCTAAGTCGTTGTCACCACCAGTGATGAAGATTTTAGTACCTGTAATGTTATAAGTACCATCTTCATTAGGTTCAGCTTTAGTTTTGATAATACCTAAGTCAGTACCTGCATGTGGTTCTGTCAAACACATAGTGCCTGACCATTCGCCTGAATAAATCTTAGGTAAGTAAGTTTCTTTTTGTTCTTGAGATGCATAGCTGCTTAAAGCCATGCCTGCACCCACAGAAAGAAGCGGGTAGAGCATAAATGATGGGTTAGTTGCAAATAACATTTCATCAGAAAGAACGGTGAGCATTTTTGGCATGCCTTGACCGCCCCATTCTTCGTCGGCCCCTAAGCCAATCCAACCGCCTTCTGCATATTGACGGAATGCATCTTTAAAACCTGCTGGTGTGAACACCTCGCCGTTTTCATAGCGAGCGCCTTCTTCATCACCAGTACGGTTTAATGGATGAGTCACGTTCTGAGCAAATTTAGCCATTTCTTCTAAAATTGCTTCAGCAGTTGCAGCATCTACATGAGCGAGTTTCTCATTAGACTGCCAAAATTGTTCTGCTTTGAATACATCATTTAAGATGAATTTCATATCAGCTAAAGGAGCATTGTAAATTGGCATAATCGTTCACCTTTTTTGTGCACATTGGCCTGTGCTAGATATCCTGTTAAACGAAATGGATATGGAATTTAAAGTGTAAATTTATCATTGATTTTATAAAAAAAGGACCGTCAAAACTGAGCAGTCCTTTTTTGTTTTTTAACATTGCATATCGCAACTAACTATGGTTAGAAAGCGAAATGTTCAGCATCTAATGACATTAATGGATCTAAGCCACCAGCAATAACATCTACATGTGAGCGAACACGTGGCAAGATTTTTTTGAAGTAGAATCGAGCAGTTGTTACTTTTGCATTGTAGAAGTCAACTTCGCTAGTACCTTCTGCTAATTTCTCTTGTGCAACAAGTGCCATACGAGCCCATAGGTACGCTAAAGTGATATAACCTGAGAAGTAGAGGTAGTCTACAGCAGCAGCACCTACTTCATCTGGGTTTTGCATTGCGCGCATACCGATTTGCATGGTGAGATCGCCCCATTCTTTGTTAAGCGCTGCAAGCGGCTCAACAAATTCTTTCATGGCAGCGTTGTCTTTGTTTGCTTCAACAAATTTGTGAACCATTTTGGTAAAGTCTTTCAGCATTGCACCTTGAGTTTGCAATACTTTACGACCTAACAAATCAAGTGCCTGAATTTCAGTTGTACCTTCATACAAGCAAGAAATACGTGTATCACGTACGATTTGTTCCATGCCATGCTCAGAAATGAAACCATGACCACCGAAGACTTGAACACCGTGCTTAGCAGACTCAGAACCAGTTTCAGTTAAGAATGCTTTTGCAATTGGAGTCAATAAAGACAAGATGTTGTCAGCAAACTTACGCTCTTCTTCTGTTTCGCCTTTTTCAACGATGTCAGCGTATTGAGCAAGTAAGTAAACAAGTGCACGACCGCCTTCAGCAAACGCTTTTTGAGTTAAAAGCATATTACGTACAGCAGGGTGAACGATAATCGGATCTGCATCTTTTTCTGGAGCTTTCGGACCAGAAAGTGAACGCATTGCTAAACGTTCTTTCGCGTAAGTTAACGCACCTTGGAAAGATGATTCAGATGCTGCTAAACCTTGAACAGCAGTACCAATACGTGCTGTGTTCATGAAGGTGAACATACAGTTCAAACCACGGTTTTCAGGTCCAATCAAGTAACCTTTAGCTTGGTCAAAGTTGATGACACAAGTCGCGTTACCATGAATACCCATTTTGTGTTCGATAGAACCACAACGTACCGCATTACGCTCGCCAATAGTTCCATCTGCATTTACATGGAATTTAGGAACGATGAATAATGAGATACCTTTAGTACCTTTCGGTGCACCTGGTAAACGTGCAAGAACGATATGGATGATGTTTTCAGCCATGTCGTGTTCACCAGCAGAGATAAAGATTTTCTCGCCAGAGATTGCATAGCTACCATCAGCATTTGGTTCTGCTTTAGAGCGGATAATACCTAAGTCCGAACCTGCATGAGATTCAGTTAAGCACATCGTACCTGTCCAAACACCTGAAACAAGGTTTGGTAAATAAGTATCTTTCTGTTCATCAGAACCATGATGTTCTAATGTACGTACAGCTCCGTGAGACAAGCCAGGGTACATACCCCAAGACCAGTTTGCTGTACCAACCATTTCAGAAATTGCAATACCTAGAGAGTTAGGTAAAGCCTGACCACCGTATTGTTCTTCTGCTGATAAAGACGGGAAGCCAAGTTCAATATATTTTTGATAAGCTTCTTTAAAGCCTGTTGGAGTGGTAACTACGCCATCATTCCAAGTACAACCTTCGCGGTCGCCAACTTGGTTTAAAGGAGAAAGTTCATTTTCACAAAAGTCTGCCGCAGCTTCTAAATATTGATCAACCAATTCACGGCTTACGTTACCTTGGAAATCAGGTAATTTTGCATAGTGTTCTTCAGCATTTAATAATTCATGCAAAACGAATTGCATATCACGTAAGGGCGCTTTGTATTGTGGCATATCGGGTTCCTCAATACTGGTGAAACCAGAGTTATAATCTTAATCTATGAGAATGTGCCATGAGGCACCTTGGACTATTACATCGTGCAACAACTTGCATAACTGCACAAGCACCTCAGGACCTTTACTTTGTGACTGCAAAGTCAAGAAAAAAATGCTTAAACTAGCTAAGTGCTTTGAGTGTAAATACTTTTGGTTATGTTTATATGATACAAATAGTCAAAATCGTAAATAGTTATGTATAAACAAAAGACGCCTATAGGCGCCTTTTGTTTCATGATTTTTAGAATTATTTTGCTTGAGCTGATGCAGGAGCAGGGGCATTAACAGGAGGTTGAGGGCGTTTGGGTTCAAAACGAAGGTTACAAGTACCTTCAAGTGTCTTATCTCCAACTTGAACATTTACTGCTTGTCCGTTGGCCTTACCATCACATGCTTTTTGGATTTGTTCAAAGCGCGCTTGACGTTCTGCACGATGCTGTTCCCATGCTGCTTTTTGTTCTGGTGTGAACTCACGATGTTTCATACGGTGGTGGCCTTCACGTGGGCCATCTTGCATCATGCCACGTTCTGGCTTAGGTGGTTGAGTCGTCGATTGACAAGCCGCTAAACTTCCCATTGTTACAATTGCCGCACTGAATAATGCAATTTTTGCCGTCATTTTCATGTTTAAAAGCCTTTTAATGTTGTGTTTACTGATGGCTTAAAGATTAGATAATAAAGATGTAGAAACAATGGAGAGTTTTTCTTTTCGTTGTTGGTTACAATGCCAAATATAGCGTAAAAATGAGAGAGTGCTTTTGAACGTTCTACGTGTTCCCATTGCATTACGGTTATTTTTGACAGTCTTGCTCACCACATTGCTTATTGCGACTGCAAGCTTGAGTGTTTTGCACTGGACAATGCAAAAGAACTTTGCCAAATATGTGGCCGACGTTGAAATGCAAAAGCTCGACCGCCTTATTACCAATCTTGGCAATGTCTATACGGTGTACCATGATTGGGGAAATGCGATTCAGGCACAAATTTTACAAATTGAAGGGACTGCGGCTCCCGATGATTATGATCGCCTCTCGCAGTGGTGGCTCCGTCGCCAATATGATATTGCCATACAACAGCACTCTTTCGATGAACATGCCCTTATTAATATTTCACCTCAAATTGCGCCGACAAATAAAAATACTATTTTTAGCGATGAAGAGTTAAAAACGCTTGAGCAAAATTTACCTTCTCAATATCAACCGTTTGAAGGGCTACGTTTCCCTTTAAGTGCAAACCAGTTTCGCCCAAGTGATGATAAAAATAAGTCAAAGAAGGGGAGCTTAAAAGATATTGAAACTCAAAATGGTAAGAAGCGTTTTATTGCTTTACCTGACCGTTTGGGTTTAAGTTCTCGTTTGTCTTTATATGATGCAAATCACCAGTTTGTCGTTGGTGAACCACCTTCTTCAGATCAGATGTCATTTCGCCCGATTATCTTAAATAATCAAGTCGTGGGATATTTAGGCTTAAAACCCGTTTTAGATAAAGAAGATGCTTTAAGTATTAATTTCTTTAGTAATCAAAAGCGTTATTTACTCTTAATTTATGCTTTAACCTTGCTCTCAAGTTTAGTTGCCGCGCTATTGATGGCGACTTATTTTAAGAAACCGATTCAGCGTTTATTAAATGCGACAAATGAATTAACGAAAGGAAATTATCAGCATCAAGTTGTTATTAAGCGAAATGATGAATTAGGTGATTTATCCACCCAATTAAACCATTTGGCAGAGATTTTACATCGGCATGAAGAATCACGTCGTCAATGGGTAGCGGATACTTCCCATGAATTAAAAACGCCATTGGCTGTATTGCAAGCACAAATTGAAGCAATGCAAGACGGTATTCGAAAGGCAACCCCTGAACATCTTGATGCGATGATGCGTCAGGTTTCAAGCCTGAAAAAATTAACACAAGACCTTGCAGACTTGGCGCAGGCAGATGCACAACAACTCAAGTGTTATTTGAGTTCTGTCAATCCGTGGGAAGTTGTATTACAAGAGGTTGAGAACTTTAAACCGAAACTTGAGCAAGCTGGTCTCGAAATTCAAGTTGAAGGAACAAGTTCTCCGCTATTATTAGATCGTGATCGGTTTAAACAGATTATTGTTAATTTAATTAGTAATAGTATTCGTTACACAGAAACAGGTGGCAAAATTCATATTCATACAGCTCAAACTCCGCAGGAGTGGACTTTGTATGTTGATGACAGCCCATTTGGTTTAAACGATGAGCAGTTATCTCGTTTAGGTGAACGTTTCTATCGCGTAGATGATTCGCGTACGCGTAGTACAGGTGGAACAGGGCTAGGCTTGGCTTTGTCTTGTAAAATTGCGCAGGCGCTCGGTGGTACACTTAGTTTTGAACATTCACCCTTAGGTGGTTTACGTTGTGTACTCACTTTTAAAAAGCAGAGTTAAATATAAAAGGAAAAATATCTCATGAAACATGTGATGTTGGTTGAAGATGAAGTCGAATTGGCGCATTTGGTGCGTGATTATCTTGAAGCTGCCGGTTTTGAAGTAAGTATGTTTCATGATGGTCAAGATGCTTATGCGAGTTTCCAGCAACGTAAACCTAATTTAATGGTTCTGGACTTAATGGTTCCACGAATGGATGGTTTGACCATTTGCCGTAAGGTTCGTGAACAGTCAGATTTACCGATTATTATGGTGACTGCTCGTACCGAAGAAATCGACCGCGTCTTGGGTCTGAATATGGGCGCTGATGATTATGTATGTAAACCGTTTAGCCCAAAAGAGTTGGTTGCTCGCGTACAGGCCGTTTTACGTCGTTTAGAACGTAAGGCAGAGCCCGAACAGAATGATTCTTTCCGAATTGATAAAGCACAGCAAAGAATTTGGTATCAACAAAAATCGTTGAGCTTAACGCCAACCGAATTTCGTTTACTTGAGCTATTTTTAGAGCATGTTGGACAAGTTTATTCACGAGCACAATTATTGGATCATATTAATCCAGATAGTTTTGACGTTGCCGATCGTGTGATTGACAGTCATATCAAAAACTTGCGCCGAAAAATTAGTGAAGCGGCTGAAACTGGTAACCGCCATGAGTGGATTCAAGCAGTTTACGGTGTAGGTTACCGCTTCGAATATCCTGAAGAGTAAAACACTAGCGAAAGTTATTCTGTGGATAACCACAATGTTATCCACAGAAAATGTGGATAATTTTAAAGATTTTATGGATAAATTATAATCTTTGTATGATTCGGCACGAATTGCCAAATCTCGTCTATATCTACATTTCTAACGGCGATACATCCTAAAGTCCAATCCTTATGTGGCATATAAGTCGAGCTAAAAGGTATAGATAAAAAGGACTTTGGAACAGATCCATGAATCATGATATCTCCACCGGTTGGTTGATTATGTTGCTTGGCATAAGCAATATCTTTCGCATCGGGATAGGAGATATGCAAAGATTTATAGTACGCACTTTGTGAGTTTCGCCAATCTATAGAATAAACCCCTTCAGGTGTTTTACCGTCATTTTCAAAGTGTTTATGTCCTTTAGGATTAAAGCCTAGACGAATAGGATAACGACGGATTACTTCCTCATTATTTTTGAGTAGAAGTACGCGTTGATTTTTAAATACTTCAATTGAGGTGATGGGCTTGGTCTTGATTAGTTCTAAGATCTCTTCGGTTGAAAGAGCTTTATGGGATGAGGTAAAAGTCGGTAAATATTTTTCATAATTATAAAAAGCGATTCCTAATGGAATCATGAGAAGTGTACAAATAATGATAGGTCTAATTTTCATATATTATTCTTTAATGTTTAAGAAACTCTCTAAGCTACCACTAAAGCGGCTTAAGAGAGTTTTAGTCTTTTAAAATATTAAGAAGAACAGCTTACCGCTACATCTGGTACGTCACTTGGTAAAGGACCTAAATCTTGTGGCTGTTCAAGTTCTGGTTGTCTTGTATATGGCTGATCAAGCAGCTTAAACAAACGGTCTACTTCGCTAAAATCATCTCGTTCAGCTGCTTCAATAGCACGTTGAGCCATGTGATTACGTAAGATATAAACTGGATTAGCTTTTTGCATATTCGCATCAAACTCATCTGTATCTTGATGTTCACGAATACTTTGATATTGGCTAAGAAACTCATCAAACTGTCGAATATCAAGGCAATCATCTCGTAGAGTTTTATATTCTTTATTTTGAAGTCGGATAAAGCTCTGAGTGTAGTCGAGTTGTTCAGTCTGTAAGATTTTTAAAAAAGTAAAACTACAATCAAGGCTGTCTTTATGAAAATGAGGAAGTCCCATTTTTTGACATAAACCAGTTGTGTAATGTTCCATGAAGGTTGGTTCAAATTGTTCTAAGCAACGCGCTAACTCTTCTTTGAATTGATCTTTTTGTTCAGGCTCAGCGAGAGAGATTAAGTTGTTTAACCACGTCCATAAATTCCAATGACCTATACTTGGTTGATTTTGGTAAGTATAACGGCCTTGATAATCCGAGTGGTTATTGATCCAGTTCGGACGGAAGCGCTCCATGAAGCCATATGGACCAAAATCAAGTGTAGAACCAGTAATGTTAAGATTGTCTGTATTCATCACACCATGAGCAAATCCAACCAACTGCCATTTAGCAATCATGATTGCAGTACGCTCAACGACCTTTTTGGCAAAAGATAAAATAGGGTTTTCGGTTTCTAGACACTCCGGATAATGCCACTCAATACATTTTTGAGTGAATTCTGGCAGCAACTCTGGAGCGTATTGATTAATCCATTCAAAATGCCCTAAACGGATATGACATTCAGATGTTCTTAGTAACATTGCCCCCAACTCTAGTTTTTCGCGCTGTACCCCTTGAGTGGAGGTTGTAAAACCTACCGCGTGACTAGAAGCGACTCCTAAAGCATTTAAAGCATGCCCAGCTAAATATTCACGAACCACAGAACGCAACACTGCGCGTCCGTCTCCCATTCTTGAGTAGGGTGTCGGGCCTGCACCTTTTAAATGTAGATCTATGGTTTGACCCTTTGTATTAAGTATTTGCGCAATCAATAAGCCACGACCATCACCGAGTTGTCCCGCCCATTGTCCGAATTGGTGACCAGCATAGACCATAGCAAGAGAAGGAAATTCAGAGAAAGTACGCTGTCCGCTACAGATTTCAACCCATGCATTCTTTTCGTCTTCTAACCATTGCAGCTCATCTGCCAAAGCAGTATTGAAATGACCTGCTTTTGCACCACGTAAAGGTGATGGTTGCTGAACATGGAATAATTTAGACGGAAGTGAAGGGTAAAGCGGATTAAATTGCATGGGCTTGGCAAAATAGAGAAAGCAGATTTCACTATACCATAGTTAAAAAGCGGGCATAAAAATAGCTCCCGAAAGAGCTATTTTAGAGCAGAATTTATTTTAGTCTGATACTACATTAGTGTTCTTTTTAATGTTACGCATTAAAGTTTCTAAACACTCACGATGATGACTTAAACGATGTTCAAGCAATTGAAAATCAACTTTAAGCTTGTGATCCATTCTATGAATCTTTTCAGCCATTGCTGCTTTTTTCGCTTGTAGTTCTTGCTCTTTTAGCTTTGCCCAGTCATTTAATGTATGAGTAAAAGCTTCGTATTCCTGAGCAATACGTTGTTTCATCTGAGTCATATCAGCATTTACATTGTGACCATAAATAGCAAGGTCTTGTTCAGCGTATTTAAATTTCATCGCTAATTCTGCTTTTTTAATATTAAAGCTTGGAATACGACGTAAATTTTTAGCTAAACCAAGTTTAGAACATGACCAGATCAACCATTTGGTTGGATCATATTGCCACCATTTCACACCATTACGATAATCGTATTGGAAGATGTGATGGTAGTTATGGTAACCCTCGCCCCAGGTAGCAATGGCTAACCAGAAATTATCACGTGCAGTGTTTTCGTCTGTATAAGGACGTTTACCCCACATGTGGCAAAGCGAGTTAATAAAGAAAGTCACTTGATGGCTAATGATTAAACGCAATAGACCACCAATGAGGACTACACCCCACAAATCGCCAGTTGCCCAACCAATTAAGCCTAAAATTCCAACATGAACTGCAACCACGAGTAAACCATAGTATTTATGTTGGAACATGACCAGTTTATCGTTCAATAAGTCTGGTGCATTTTTAAAATCTGGCTCAGATGGTGAATGATCGCGGATCATCCAACCCATATGGGCATACCAAAAACCACGATTAATTGAATATGGATCTTCATCAACATGATCAACGTGTCGATGGTGTGTACGGTGACCAGATGCCCAGAACAAAATACTATTTTGCACGGCAAATGTACCACCAATCATTAAAAGAATTTTAAGTGGTAACGACGCTTCATAAGCTCGGTGAGCCCACAGGCGGTGATAACCAGCAGTAATCCCCATACTACTTAGAGCTAAAAGAAAAAATAAGCTTACCCATGCACTTACACTAAAATCATAATAATACGCATAAATCGGGATTATGATTGCAGCAAGAATTGGTAAACCAATTAAGGTAATGCTAGCGGTCCAGTTAATTGGGGCTTTGAGTGGGGCGGAAGTCATATCCGGCAGCGCTCCTAGAAACCTTGTCAGACAAGGTACAAAGACAAAACGACATAGCAAAACCAATCATCAAGATATATTGCTATTCTATCCTTCATATTAGCACGTGCTTAGTGAGAATCACTAACATTATTGTACAGATGTATTGAAAGAACGGTAACAGATTTAAACTATGTCACAGAGTTTTTCAAGTAGGAGAAGTTGTTTAATGAACGTACAACGATTGAAAAAAAAGAACAACATTGATATTGCAAGAAAATTATCATTGAAGTGTGTCTTGGTCACGATCAGTCTTGTATTAGCTGCATGTCAAAGTACCCCACAACAAAATATTCAGAAAGGCCAGAAAGCTCAAGTAAAACCAGTCCATCGCGTACAACCTCCTGTAGTAAAAAAGAGAGTAAGTCCTGATGGAATTCAAGATATTGATTGGCAAATTACCCAGATTAATGGTCATAAAGCCAAGTTTTTTAACCAATGGCCAATTCTTTCTTTAAATTCTGCTGTCAAAACAGTCTCAGGTCATACAGGCTGTAATGGCGTTTTTGGTCAATATACTTTTGATTTCAGTCAACAGAAACTTGATATGCAAGTTAATGCAGGACATTCAAGTTGTGATGGTGCATTGGCTCAAGAGGCAGAGTTGATTGATTCTTTACAGCGTATTCAAAAATTTCAGTTGGTAGGGAATACACTCTATTTGCTTGATCAAAGCGGTCAGCGATTGATTCAGGCGCAAAAGAAATAATAAAAGGTGGTTTTACCACCTTTTTTATATTTACAGATCTTGTAACATCGCAGTTGGAATATCTGTAATTAGCCCCTGTATATCTAAATCCCGTAGCTTTTTTGCTCTTTCTACATCATTCACTGTCCAAACACTAATATTTAGGTTTGCTTGTTGTGAAAGCTGAATCATTTCATCTGTTGCGAGTTGATCATGCCAGCCAATATGACAACAACCATATTGATGAGCGATTTCAATTGCGATTGCACCCACTGGAAGTTCAACTAACAACCCACGTTTAAATTGAGAATTGATGTCGCGTAAGGCGGTTAGAATTTGAAGGTCAAAACTTGTGATTGTTACGACTTTCTCATAACCTTGCAATTCGGACTCAAGTTTCTGAACGAGTCTTTCTGCTAAAGCCATATCCCTTACAGCTTTCACTTCAACTTCAATATGATCGAAGTTATCAAGTAAGTTTAAAACGCCTGTAAGTGTAGGTGTTGGTTCAGAGTTTGGCCAATTGGGCCAGTTTTGACGATGATCAAATGATAATGCTTGAGACAAATTAGATTGCTCAACAATTTGATCTATTCCTGCGGTACGTAAAAAGTTGTCATCATGGATTACAACTAATTCTTGATCTTGAAGCTGACGAATATCAAATTCGACACCACGAATACCTAGATTTTTTATGTGCTGAAAACCACCTAGCGTGTTTTCAGGAGCTTCTTTGCGTGCACCACGATGACCAATAATGCGCATAATTTTCTTCTATCAACTATTTTTAATGATGGTCTCTTCAAAAGAGCAGAGACCATTCTTAATCTAATCTATTTTTAAATAATCTCATTAATATTTTTTTGCCAAAGCACTTCTTGTCCACCTTCAGCACGTTGTAAAGCGCGGGATGCAACAAACAACCAGTCAGACAGACGGTTTAAAAGCTGGAGCGCTGTGGTTTGAATATTTTGGTCGCGTGTTTGTACTGACATTAGCGATCTTTCTGCACGACGGCAAACAGCACGTGCCTGATGGGCATAACTGCAAGTTAAAGAGCCTGATGGTAGAATAAACTCTTTCAGCATCGGTAAGTCTTCATTCATACGGTCAATTTCTTTTTCAAGAAATTCAATGCAAACAGGCTGAAGTAAATTGTAGTTTGGAATACAAACCTCGCCACCTAAGTCAAAAAGCCAGTGTTGAACTAAGCTCAAACTCTTATCCCAATTTGCTTTGTCGGTCACTTGACTGGCTGTGATTTGAGCTCGAAGAACGCCAATAATGGCATTTAGTTCATCGACATCACCAAGTGCTGCAACCCTTAAATCATCTTTGGCAACACGAGAGCCATCGCCTAAACCTGTTGTACCTGAGTCGCCTGTGCGTGTATAGATTTTGCTTAAACGGTGTCCCATGATGGATATCCTGAACATAAAAAAGGGGATAATGTCGGTCAGAACATTACCCCGAAACTGGAGTTAAGAAAATATTTTTATAATAAAGTTTTGCTTAGTAGCTTAAGGTCACACCAGCTGATGCAAGGCGGCCGCTGGCAATATAGTATGAGCTAACCTCATTATTCCATGCTGTCTTATAGTCTGTATCATATAAGTTTTGAATATTAGTAAAGATTTTGACATTTGGGTTCATTTGCCAATAAGCGTTAAAATCAAGAGTAGTATAGCCTGGAACATCTTGTATATCTTTTGCTTTGCCTTTTGCAACGAAAGCAGTATTGAAGCCGTATACACCATTATCCCAGCCAATATTCATGTTGAAGTTTTGACGTGGACGATTTGGCGCATCTTGATCAGTTTCATCATTTTTAGGTTGAATATAAGCATATTCAGCATTGATAAACCAATTATCTAGTGACCACTTTAAACCTAACTCAGCACCAGTTAAGGTTGCTTTATCAATATTATAAAATACGAAATTTGTTGCGGCAGAAGATACCATTAAGTTATCAACTTTAGTTTGATAAACCGAACCATATACATTGAAGCCGTGGTTTAGTTTTTGATCAAATCCAAGTTCATATGACACACTTTCTTCAGGTTTTAAATCTGGATTTCCTCCCCACCAAGCTGGTTCTGTAATAATTTGTCCTACAACTGGTGCACGGAAAGCTGTACCAATATTTGCATATACACTAGTGGTTGGTGTTACAAGGAGGCGCCCAGCAAGTTGTCCAACTGTATGTGTACCAAATTGGTAATTATCTTCTACACGAATACCTGCTTGGGTATTAATGCCATCATGTTGATATTGATGTTGTAAATAATAGCCAGTCGTCTTATTAGAATTATCGAATCCTGTATCGCCACTATAAGCAACTACTTTCTCTGCAGTTGTTTTATTATGTTCTACACCAAATAAAATATTTTGGCTTGGTGTAAATTGCCATTTAATATTTGAATCTACCTCTTGTTGCTTTGTATTTACAATTGATGGATACGCTGCTTTTATTAAATTATATTGGTCTTCAAATTGAGAAAGACGTGTATTCCAAATAATATTGTTAGTTAAATTAAGGCGGGCGTTAATATTATATAATCGGTTAGTAAAATCATAGGCTTGTGCTGCGCCATAAGAAAAAAAGTCACCAGTACCTTTATTTTCTTTAATTTCAGCTGATAAAGCATATTGCTCTTTATCAACACCAACTTTAGCTGAATACCCTTTTTGATCAAAACCAGCTTTACGATTGTCATTGCTAATGATTTGATCACCATCTGTTTCAAAACGTTGACCACGAATTTGAGCATAATAACCATCTTGGGCTAAATCTATACCTAGAATAGATTTATAAGTATTTTTCTCGCCAGCTTCTATAGTCGTAAAGATTTTATTTTGTGTAGGAGTTTTTGAAATTAATTGAATTACCCCACCAATCGCATCAGTACCATATTGAACTGATGCAGGGCCTCGTAATATTTCAATTTGTTTAATATCGGTTGTATCAAATAAGTGAATATTTTGACCAGCTACAGTTGCAGTATTTGAACGCATACCGTCTTGTAAAAATAGAGTGTGTCCAGCACTAGCTCCTCGGATAAATACAGAAGCTGTTTGGCCATAACCACCTGTTTGATGAATAGTTAACCCAGCTTCTTTTCTTAATAAAGACGGCAAATCTGCAATTGGATTCTGCTCAATTGTTTTTTCATCAATCACTGAAATACGCGCCGGAACTTCACTGGCTTTTTCAGCACTTTTTGAAGCAGTCACTACAATTGGATCAAGCTGAGTTGCGTTGGTTGTATCTTCAGCAAAAATAACAGGTGAAAACCCCATCGCAATAGCGATAGCCCCTACCAGACGAGTAGGTTGAAAAGACTTAGACATAACATGCTCCATACATTCACCCCACGTGAATGATCGGGTAGATAGATGAAACAAGTAGGTCTCCGGACTTCAACGCCATATTTAAGTTATGGACATATTCACCTTCCCACATCATTGCAGTGGTGTAAGTCGAGAACGACTTAAAAAATATGCTTTACATTGTTACCGTTGCGGGGGCAGTGCCGGACTTTCACCAGCTTCCCTAAAGCATTAATTGCTTACACTTGCTTCCAATTTTACGCAGTATAAAGTGGCGATTTATTTCATACAATGTCATTTGGACCAATTCCCAGAGAACTTTTACGCAAGGGACAAAAATTGCATTACAATGGCGCTTATTTTAAGAAATGGTTGTAGTTTAGGCAGATCATGAGCCCTTCAAACCAAAAACGTACACGAGCGAAAATCTGTGGAATTACTCGCCCTCAAGATGTTCAGTCAGTAGTTACGGCTGGAGCAGACGCAATTGGTTTTGTATTTTTTCCGCCAAGTCCAAGACATGTCACACTCGAGCAGGCACAAGAACTAGTTAAACTTATTCCTCCTTATGTACAACTTGTTGGTTTGTTTGTGAATGCAAGTGCTACTGAGATTCAGTCAGTACTTGATTGTGTTCCCCTAGATGTATTACAACTACATGGCGACGAAACTCCAGAACAATGTCAGGAGATAGCTCGCCATTGTAAGCGTCGCTGGTATAAAGCGATTCAGGTTAAGCCTGATCTTGATGTTATTGCTGAAATTCAAAAATATCAGGCGGCTGGAGCCAGTGCCGTCTTGCTCGATGCGTGGCATCCTGAGCTTAAAGGGGGCACAGGACATCAGTTTGACTGGTCTAAATTCCCAAAACTTGATATTCCATTAATCTTGGCAGGTGGTTTAACCCCTGACAATGTCATTGACGCTATTCATACTACCGGTGCTTTTGCAGTAGATGTGAGCGGAGGCGTAGAGTCCGCAAAAGGTATAAAAGACCAACAACTCATTGAACGATTTATGCAAGGAGTCCAACGTGGATCAGCAAAACAATGTGATTGACTATACACAGTACCCAGATGCTGCAGGGCATTTCGGTATCCATGGCGGACGTTTTGTGTCAGAAACTCTAATGGCGGCATTAGAAGATTTAGAAAATCTATATTCCCGCATGAAAAATGATGAACAGTTTCTGGCAGAATTCGACCGCGATCTCGCCTACTATGTAGGTCGTCCTAGTCCACTTTATTATGCTGAGCGATGGTCAAAAGAGTTAGGTGGTGCGCAAATTTACCTGAAACGTGAAGACTTGAACCATACAGGCTCACATAAGGTAAACAACACGATTGGTCAGGCGTTATTGGCAAAGCTTTCTGGTAAAAAACGTATTATTGCTGAAACTGGTGCTGGGCAACATGGTGTGGCAACTGCAACAATTGCAGCGCGTTTGGGTCTTGAATGTGTTGTTTATATGGGTGCTGAAGACGTTAAGCGTCAAGCGATGAACGTTTATCGTATGCGTTTGTTGGGTGCAACTGTTGTGCCTGTACAGAGTGGCTCTAAAACACTTAAAGATGCCATGAACGAAGCGATGCGTGACTGGGTGACCAATGTTGATAGTACTTACTATGTGATTGGTACGGTGGCAGGTCCTCACCCATACCCACAACTTGTACGTGATTTCCAGTCAATTATTGGGCGTGAAGCGCGTAAACAGATTTTGGAACAAGCGGGTCGCTTACCAGATGCATTGGTTGCTTGTGTCGGTGGCGGTTCAAATGCAATGGGCTTGTTCTATCCGTTCTTAAATGATGCCAATGTAAAAATGTATGGTGTTGAAGCTGCTGGTTTTGGTATTGAAACTGGTAAACACTCTGCGCCGTTAAATGCGGGTCACGTTGGTGTGTTACATGGTAACCGTACTTACTTGATGAGTGATGAGCAAGGCCAGATTATCGAAACACATAGTATCTCTGCTGGGTTGGATTATCCGGGTGTTGGTCCTGAACATAGCTTCTTGAAAGATATGAAGCGCGTTGAGTATGTGCCGATTAATGATACAGAGGCTCTACAAGGCTTCCGTGATTTAACCAAAATTGAAGGGATTATTCCTGCTCTTGAAAGCTCACATGCCATGGCGTATGTCTCTAAGCTTGCACCAACTATGTCTAAAGATCAGATTATTATTGCGACCGTTTCAGGTCGTGGTGATAAAGATTTAATGACTGTTGCACGCATTGATGGCGTAGAAATGGTTGAGATGTAAGCGGGAATAAAAATGCCAAGTCTGTTTATGGTAATGTTGGGTGGGCGTCATGCACGCGCAAATACAGAAGTTCATGATGTTGTCATGGCTGTAGGAGATACTTTGGAAGAAGTTTATCCTCAACTTAAACAGGCTTGGTTTGGTGAGGCTCAAGGATTACATATTGATGCTTGGGCTAAGCTTTCGGGACTAAAATCTCAAGAGCAAAATTATCAAATTCATTTTACTGACGCAGCACCAAAACCAGATGACTTAAAGTTATATTTAATTAATCTGGGTGGATATAATGCTCATGAGTTCGGTGAGCTCCATCGGTATGAGTTTGTTGTTGCGCCCAATGCTGTTATTGCAAAACAATTGGGTAAACAATTTATAGATCAACAGTGGCAAAAAGCGCATACAGATCGAGTCATTGATATTGATGACTGCTTAGCGATAGATTGTGTAGCAGGGCGCTATATTCATTTAATAAAAGGCGATTTTGCTGCAACAGTTTGGGAAAATACGTATTTGACCGTGGTATAGGTCATTTGAAATCTAATATTCATATGGAAGTGGGTAAATGGATTTAATTCAAGAAAATGGACAGCCTCGCTATGGGCGTTTTGAATCTGTACCGTCAACCATTCATGTACAACATTATATTTATAAAACCCCTTATGGTAAGGTCTTAAAAGGCTGGCGTAAGCAATTAAAATACAAGAAATTTAAATTCTGTTGCATTCAACATAAGCACTATAGTATTGGTCTAGCAATTGCAGATATTGGCTGGGTCGGTCACGGTTTTTTCTATATTTATGATCATGAAACCCAGCAAGTAATTGAATGGAATGCGATTCAGCCTTTAGGGCATAAAACCTATCTTGATGAACAGCCGTTGTTTAATCAAAGCTATTTTTCTAAATCGCCTTATCAATTTGATATTCAGCATGCGAATGGTGTGCGGTACATTCGAGTCACTAAATATGGTGAGATTCAACTCAGTGCTCGGATTTTTTGTGCTGGCACCGATATATTAAGTTTATGTACACCGACAGGAATTAATGGTTGGACCTATACTCAAAAGCAGACCACGCTGGGTGTAGAGGGGATGTTTATTAATAAACAAAATCAAGTTGTACAATTTGATGAAAAGACTTTTGCATCTTTAGATGATACTTGTGGTTTTTTGCGACCTGAAACAGCTTGGTTTTGGCTTTCATGTAATTTCTGGGATGAACAAGGCAGACGTATTGGTCTAAATTTAGCTTCTGGCGTTAATGAAAGTTTTGGTAATGAAAACTGTTTATGGATTAATGGGGTTTTATTTCCATTAACTGATGTTTTATTTGAAAAAGTAAATGATGAACTTTGGCAAATTAGTTCTCTAGATCAAAAGCTTAATCTACAAATCCATATTGGTTGGTGTAGATACGAAAATATTAATTTAAGAATGATTGGAAGCCAGTTCAATCAGTGGCAAGCTAAAATTAGTGGCACGATTGAGCATGAGACGAATGATGTCATCACTTGCAATGAGCAATACGGTTTACTAGAACAACATTACGCAAAATGGTAACAAGCAGGTTATAAACCTGCTTGCCAGAATGCCTCACCAGCTGCAATAGGGTCATTTGTCTTTTCGAGTGTTTCAATCCAAACAGGATATTGACGAATTACGGGATGCTGACTTGGGTGGAAGTCTTTTTTAAACCAGTCCAGATATTGGCTTTTCATGGCTGTTAATGTGCCATTTTTGCCAAAGAACCAAGGTAGACCCTTAAGGCTCATCGAGAGTCTTTCTCTAGAACTAAAACCATCACATTTCAACATGACATTGGTACGATAAAGTGTAAAACCAAACATTAATACTGTTGTAGCAACTAATACAAAGCGACGAGTTGACTCTGGTACTTCACCGACTTGTTTCATTACGTCAAAAGCAACATCCCGATGCTCCATCTCTTCAATGGCATGCCATGCAAACAGTGCTCGAACATACGGATGTGCATTTTCCAATGTTTTTTTGTTGCTATAAAACGTCTCTGCCATTAAAGCTGTTAAATGTTCGGCAGCAGCAGTCATGGCAATGTTGTATTGAGGTGAGCGTTTTGTCAGTTCAAAACGGAAAATCCTTTTGAGGGTGGTTGTGAACTGGTCAACGGGCATGCCTTGCTCTTTCATGATCTGATTCATTTTGTCATGAGCAATACCATGTTGAGCTTCTTGTTTAATAAAGTCCACAACTCGTCTTTGTAGTTCTGGATCATCAATTTTGTCACGGAACATACGAACACATTCAATAAAATAACGCTCTCCATCTGGAAAGGTTAAGCTGAGTGCATCGAACATACGAGTCAAAAAAGGATCATTATTAAACCAAAAGCGAGGTGCTTCGTTTAAATGAAAATCTAGATCTTTACGAACCACTGGATCGACCTGATAAGAAACATGTGCGTTCATATTTTTATTTCTCGCATCTAACTTGTTCACTAGTATGTCGCGACTGGTCGGCTTTGTTTTGACAGTTATTGCCAATTTTTATACAGTTTACGACAAGGTGGCAGTAAAAAAAGGATGCGCCATGCAGGAATTTACGATTTCAAATGGTTATTTTTACCTTTGGAATACTTACTTAAAAGAAAAGGGGATGGACTGGCAGGCATTAAATCTAACAGATGTTCAAGTTCGCCAAGTTCAAAACATTTTATCTGCATCTATCGATGCTCAATCACCTTTAACTTTTTTTCTTGAGCTTTTAGAGCTGACCGAATCTCGACTACAAGTTTCCAATTTAGCTTTGGAAATGGCAACTTGTATTACACCTGCCAATTTTGGTGTATTGGGATATATGGCATCCCGAAGTGGTAGCTTTGCAGAGGTTCTTGAATATATCATGAAGTTTCACCGTCTGGTGATCGACGGTGAGCAAGTCGTGCCTATGCAAATCGAGCAAGATGCTTCTAAAATTCGTTTGTATTGGCCGTTGGTTGATGACAGTAATATCATACTTTGTGAATTGACCTTGGCAGCTATGGTACAACTTGCTAAACAAATAGCCCCACTGCATGATTTTCTCTTGCAACTAGTTGAGTTTGTGCACAGCGCACGTGGTCCATTAGTGCACTATCAGCGTTTCTTTCAATGCAAATTATCATTTGGAAAACCTTACTATGCATTAACTTTTGCAAGTGAGGGACTAAGTATTCGCCCTCAACATGCAGACCCGACCTTAATGCAACTTTTGGTGAAACAGGCAGAAGAGGCGTTAGCTCAGCGTAAAATACAAACAGATTTAGCTCAGCAAATACATTGGATTGTGCATGAATATTTTAAGCAAAGACAGCAAGCGCCTAAAATAGAAGATATTGCCATCGAGTTGAATATTTCAGTACGAAGCTTACAGCGCCAGCTACAGTCATTAAACACTTCATTTAAATTAATTTTAGATGCAGAGCGCATGAGACGTTGTGAGATATTACTCAACCAAAATGCAAGCCTCACTTTAATTGCTGAACAGTTGGGATATTCGGACCAGTCAGCACTTGCACGGGCCCATAAAAATTTGACAGGACAAACCTTGCTGACAAGAAAAAGACAATTACAGCTAACCAATAAAAATGCAGTGAAATAGGCATTTTTGGATGGTTTTCTATTCAGATGACGATCTAATAATGGCTCGAAAATAGGAAGCTTTGATCATTGAGAAAAGTTTCAAAATATTGATAAATGTACGCCATGGGTTGTATGAATCATACAATCGAATATCGCCATAACGTTAGACCTGTTCAATGGACAAAAAATAGCGTTAAAATGCGATGTTCTTGTATTTCTACAAACAACTCCTCAATTTTAAATAATTCAAGGAAAGCACAACCCTATGTCACGTCTTGCCACCCGTTTTGAAAAGCTTAAGTCCCAACAACGTAAAGCGCTTGTATCTTATGTTATGGCGGGTGATCCACAACCGCAAGTAACAGTTCCGTTACTGCATAAAATGGTTGCTGCAGGAGTAGATGTCATTGAGCTTGGTTTACCATTTTCAGATCCAATGGCTGATGGTCCGGTAATTGCGCTTGCAGCTGAACGTGCGCTTGCAGCAGGGACTAACACATTAGATGCTCTTAATATGGTAAAGGAGTTCCGTGAACAGGATCAGGATACACCTGTTGTTTTAATGGGTTATTTGAATCCGGTTGAAGTGATTGGTTACGAGAAGTTTATTTCTCATGCGAAACAGTGTGGTGTAGATGGCTTATTGCTGGTGGATTTACCACCAGAAGAGTCAAAAGAGTTTGGTGCTTTGTTGAAGCAACATGACATGGATCAAATCTTCTTGCTCGCGCCAACATCTACAGACCAACGCATTCAACATGTGGCAAATCAGGCAAGTGGATTTATCTACTATGTTTCACTCAAGGGTGTAACAGGAGCAGCAACACTAGATACGGCAGAAGCTGCTGCACGTATTCAGAAAATCAAAAATGCCACTGATATTCCAGTTGGTGTTGGTTTTGGTATTAGTGATGCCGCTTCAGCAAAAGCAATGGGTAGCGTTGCTGATGCTGTGATTGTAGGTAGTGCTTTCGTTAAAAATTTTGCAACGTTGGCAGCGGATGACGCTGTTGAACAGACGGTGAATAAAGTCAAGGAGCTTCGAGCAGCGCTCGATGAGTTAGTATGAATCAAGAAGTGAAATCAGGGAAAGTTCTTAGCCCTTCGACACCATGGACAAAACGTCCGGTTCCAGGTATTGAAGTCGCAAATGAGCAACAAATTCTCAAAGCAACATTTACTGAGCCAACGATTGAATGCCCTGAATGTCATGCTCTAGTGACACGTACAGCAATCTCTTTCAATGCGTATGTTTGTCCGCAGTGTGATGAACACTTACGAATGAAAGCTCGTGATCGTTTGAATTGGTTCTTCGATAATGTAGTGACTGAATTGGGTCAAGAGTTTAGCGCGAAAGATCCATTAAAGTTTGTCGACACTAAACCATATCCAGACCGTATGCGTGAAGCGCAAAGCAAAACTGGTGAAACAGAAGCTTTAATTGCAATGCAAGGCAATTTAAATGGCGTGGATATGATTGCATGTGCTTTTGAGTTCGACTTTATGGGCGGCTCTATGGGTACTGTAGTGGGTGACCGTTTTGTTCAAGCTGCTGAACTTGCTATTGCAAAACGTCAACCATTAATCTGTTTCGCAGCTTCTGGTGGCGCACGTATGCAAGAAGGCATGTTGTCACTTATGCAAATGGCACGTACTTCAGCGGCGATCCAAAAATTAAAAGATGCAGGTTTACCTTATATCGTGGTGTTAACACATCCGGTATATGGCGGTGTAACAGCTTCTTTAGCAATGTTAGGTGATATTCATATTGCTGAACCGAAAGCGATGATCGGCTTTGCAGGTAAACGTGTAATTGAACAAACGGTACGTGAAACATTGGAAGAGCCATTCCAACGTGCTGAATATTTGCTTGATCATGGCGTAATCGATCAGATTGTTCATCGTCATGCTTTACGTGATACTGTATCTCGACTTGTATCGAAATTGATGAACTTACCTTGAATCAACAAGCTCCACTTTCAATAGACTCTTTAGATACATGGCTCAATTATTGGAGCCATGTTCACGTTACAGGGATAGATCTTGGTCTGGAACGTGTAATTCCTGTGGCAGAAAAGCTGGGCGTAACTCAGCCTGCTGCTAAAGTTTTTACAGTAGCCGGAACGAATGGTAAAGGCTCAACTACAACTACATTAGCTGCTATATTAAATGAGCAGGGTTATAAAGTTGGGTTATATCAGTCACCCCATATCTATCGCTTTAATGAACGAGTCAAATTAGGTGGAGTCGAAGTCGATGATCAAAGTCTGATTGATGCTTTTGTTCAAGTCGATCAGGCTCGTCGCGATTGTGATTTAAGCTTATCTTTTTTTGAAGCAACCACTTTGGCTGCTTTTGTCATTTTTAAACAACAACAATGTGATGTATGGGTGCTCGAAGTCGGTTTGGGCGGGCGCTTAGATGTTGTTAATGTAATTGATCCCAATGTTGCGATTATTACTAATATTGGCCTAGATCATACCGATTGGTTAGGCGATACCATTGAAAAAATTGCTTTTGAAAAAGCAGGCATTATTCGTCCACACATTCCGGTTGTCTTTGCTGGCGAACAACTTCTACCTCAAGCAATTCAAGATAAAGTAGAAAGCACACAAGCAATTTTATATACCGTTAAGCGTGATTATTTTTATAAACTCGCCGATGATGGGCAAAACTGGTACTTTGCTTCAGAAGGAACCACTTTAAAGCTTCCTTTAGGTGGTTTAGCCATCGAAAATATTGCGGGGGCGGTTGCAGCCATTTTAAATAGCGGACTTGAAATTTCTCAATCTGCTTTAGAAAAAGGTATTCAAGCTGCACGCCTAGCCGGGCGTTTTGAACAGCGTCAAGTGGAAGGGAAAACGGTAATTTTTGATGCCGGACACAATCCACATGGTGTTGAATTTTTGTTAAAGCAATTGCGAAATTTCTTAGAATACAATAAACAGTACACAGAAGTTGTCGCAGTATTTTCAATGCTGGCAGATAAAGATATAAAATCAGTAGTCGAATTATTGAAACCTACTGTTTTACATTGGAAAATTGCTGAGTTGAATGTGCCGCGTGCTGCATCGATTCAGCAACTCAATGATGCCTTGCAAGGTCAGACAGTACAACAATATGGCAATATCAAAGAGGCATTTAAATCAGCGCTTGAGCAAACAAATAACAATCAGCTGATTTTGGCCTGTGGTTCGTTTCATACTTTAGAAGCGATTTGGGAGTATTTGGAAGAATGTCAATGAATAACAAACAACGCTGGATGGGTGGTGTTGTTTTACTGGGTGGTGGTGTTTTATTGGCAGCATTACTTCTAAAAGGAAATGAAGAAATAAAGCAGGTTGAAGTTCAGCCAGACGCATCCACAGCGCCAAAAACTCAAACTAAGCCAAAACAAGCAACTGAAGGACAAATGGTACAACTCCAACCTCTAGCGGTTGATGTTGCAACAGAGAAGCGGTTGCTAGAAGAACAACGCCGTTCGCGTGAAAAGGCTGTTGCAGAACAGGAAGCACGCGCAGCTGAGTTTTTAGCCATGCAACAGCAAGCTGAAGCCGATGCTGCTCGTAAAGCGGCTGCCGAATATGCTGCGATTAATGCACGTCGTACAGCTGCTCAAGAAAGTTCAGACAATATTCCGCCGGAAGTTGTCGGCAGCGATGGTAAAGTAAAAAGTCCACAAACTGATGTGAAGAAAAAATCTGTAGATAGTGCAAAAGCAGAAGCAGATAAAAAAGCGGCTGATGCCAAGCGCCAAGCAGAAGCTGACAAGAAAGTAGCTGAAGCAAAACGTCAAGCAGAAGCAGATAAAAAAGCAACTGAAGCAAAACGCCAAGCAGAAGCAGATAAGAAAGCAGCTGAAGCAAAACGTCAGGCAGAGGCTGATAAGAAAGCAACTGAAGCAAAACGTCAAGCAGAAGCAGATAAGAAAGCAGCTGAAGCAAAACGTCAGGCAGAAGCTGATAAGAAAGCATCAGATGCTAAACGCAAAGCAGAAGCTGATAAAAAAGCTGATGCTGAAAAAGCGCGTGAACTGCTGGAAAATGGTGATAAAAAGTGGATGGTGCAAGTTGCATTGGCTGCTAACCAAGCAAATGCAGATGCAGTTGTTTCTAAATTACGAGCTAAAGGCTACAAGGTAACTACGAGCCAAACCAGCAAGGGAATCCGTATTATGGTTGGACCAGCGAAAGACCGTGATACAGCAGATGCAGCCCGTAAGAAAATTACTTCTGATTCAAGTTTAAATATGAAATCGGCTTGGGTAATTGACTGGGTACCGCTTGATCAGCGATAACGGCTGATCATCCCCTAAATCAAATCAGGAACACTTCAAAAGCTTTATTCTTGTGAGGAGTGTTCCATTCAATAGGGGACTTGAAGATGAATACAACGATCAAAATATTAGAACGATTTGTTTTTGCACAAGATTCAGTGGTTAGCGCACTGTCTGGAGTTGTTTGTGTGGGAGATGATGTTTATTTTGTTGGTGATAATCTCCCTTATTTATTAAGAATCAATCGAGCCCAGAACATGGCTGATGCAACGGTCTTTGAAAAAATTCCGTTATTTGATCCTTCAGAGCAAATACCGCTAAGTGCATTAAGCAAAGAACAGAAGCCTGATTTTGAAGCTTTAACCTCCATAAGTTGGAACGGACAATCACAGCTTTTGGTGATGGGCTCGGGTTCTACAGAAAATCGAAAACGAGCATTACTCTATAACCCTGCCAATGATCAGGTCAGAACTTTCTTGGATGCGGTTGATTATGATTTTTTGCAGCATCTGGTTGAATTAACAGGCGGGGCTGATCTCAATATAGAAGCCATATGTTCAGACCATCGTTATCTCTATATCTTTCAACGTGGTAACATAAATCTCCATCATGGGGTTTTAGTCTTTGATTTAATCAAAATTCAAGCAGGAAAATCCTTAGAAAATGCACTTATACATTCGCTCAAACTGAGCTTAGCTGAGCTTGATGGTTCAGCAAGTGGCATTTCAGATGCTTGTCTTTTAGCGGATAAAAATTTGATTGTTGCTACAGCTACGGTCGAACAAACACTCAATACCTATGATGACGGTGCTGTCTTGGGAAGTTTTATCTTGGTGTTTTCGCCTGATGGTAATGCTTTAGCGGCTCATTTGATTCAAGATGCGAAAGGACAGACGCTGCCAATCAAGGTTGAAGGGATTACTTGGTTTGAGTCGAGATCCGATGGCGAAGTCTTTTTATTAGTGACAGACAGTGATGGTGGTGATTCTGAAATTTTGAAGGTATTACTTAGCAACGCCGCTTTGGGAAAATCATAAAATTAAATCATATTTTTGATGGTCATCTATCTTTAAATGTATGTTTTTCGATGTAATTGATAGTAATGAAAACAATAAATAAGTTGGTGATTGAGCCAACTTATTTGCCTAATAATCGCGTTTGCATACAAAAGCAATCCAGTCTTTAGCTGCTGGAATTCGCCAGTTGCTGTTGAATCCATTTTACATTTTCAGTTGTAAATAGGCGGTCAATATTCTTCCAGATAATATGGTAGCCATAACCACCTTGTTTCATTTCTTTGACCGCATCATCAATTGCCCAATTCTCAAAAATAATACGATACATTGCAACGCTGGTGCCTGTGCGGTCTGAACCATGGTAGCAGTGTAATAAGACACGTTGATTGTTCTGCTTGGCAATTTTAATTTGCTGCATGACTTCTAATAGATCTTGTCGGTCAATTGCCCAAGTATTAATGGGTATATGTACGAGAGAGAAGTCTTCATTTTTAAAGATTAGATCATCTGAAGCTCTAGCTCTTAAATTAATAATGGTACTTATTTGATGACGTTTTAGCTCGGGAACCATCGTTGCATCGGGTTGTTCACTGCGAAAAACAGTATCACTAATCTGATAAAAGTTATGGGCCTCAGAGACTAAGGTCCCCCAGTCTTGGGGTCGATGCTCATGGGCAATACTTTCATGCTGCATACATCCCTGTAAATTTATACAGATGGCAAGTGTGATGAGTGATAATTTTTTCATGTTTGATACCGGTTAAGCTCATAAGGATCATGAGCACAAATTATTTCAATCGTTGGCTCATGTTGAGCTAAATGCTGCAAGCGTTTGAGATTAACAAGACGTTGCTCATTATCTTCTGCAAATGTTTTTTCCAGCAAACTAAGTGATCTTAATTTATTTTTAGGGTTTAACTCTAGGTGTGAGTAGTACGCATCTCCACAAAATAATAACCATTGATTTTGTTGCTTTATGGCAATGCCACAATGACCAGCTGAGTGACCCAATAAAGGCACCATTAAAATTTCATCTTGAAAAAGAGGAAAGCCTTTTACTTTCTCTAGGTTAAACCATGCTTCACCTTGCTGATATTCAACAAAGTTCCAGTAACGATGGTCTTTATATTGATTGGTTCTATAGCGAAGTTTGCCCTTAAAATTTGGAAGTTGGGCCGCGTTATATTCTGCCGCTAAAACATGAACTGTGGCATGGGGAAAATCTGAAATTCCACCTGCATGATCAAAATCAAGATGAGTGACAAAGATATGCTGAATATCCTTAGGATTAAACCCGAGTTTTTGGATTTGCTGGATGGCACTAAACTCAAGGTTAGTCTCAATTTTGCCTAAACGTTGGACTAATGAACCTAGTCGCTGCTTCATATGTAGATAATCTTGCAGCCCGAAGCCTGTATCAATAAGCACTAGACCTCGATCGGTTTCAACCAATAGGCAATGGCAGACAACTTCAGCCCGGAAGCCTTTTTGTCCAAAGAGTGGGGCACAAACTGGGCACATGCTGCCGCACTTTAAATGATGAATTTTATAGATCATGATTTTTATTTTTTATACCGAATCGCTTCGAGTTATAACTGATCTGGGCAGTAAAAACCATGTGTATTCAATACATAAATAAAAAGCCATCACGTTGGATGACTTTTTAGGGTGTGATATTTACTTAAGACTTTCTAAAAATTTGGTACTTATTTCCGATGCTCTGTTATGAACTTTTTAACTGGTTGCGTACGTGCCGCTGTCTGTTTTTATTCGAAAAGTTTCGAATGTTTGCCTACGCACTTCGTTTGTCTTGCACTTCGATTAAAGCCTTTAGTCGGTTTTATTACTTTCAGGCTGTGGTGTTAAGCGTAAATAAGGTTTAACCGCTGTATAGCCTTTAGGGAAGCGCTGTTTAATTTCTTCTTCATCTTTAAGTGATGGCACAATAACGACATCTTCGCCTTGTTGCCAGTTCGCTGGTGTCGCTACTTTATGCTTGTCAGTTAATTGTAATGAGTCAACAACACGTAAGACTTCATTAAAATTTCTGCCTGTTGAAGCAGGGTAGGTAATGATTAAGCGAACTTTTTTATTTGGATCAATAATCACTAATGAACGTACTGTTAGTGTTTCACTGGCATTTGGATGAATGAAACCATATAGCTCAGAGACTTTACGATCTTTATCTGCAATGATTGGAAAATTTACAGTCGTGTTTTGTGTTTCATTAATATCGTTGATCCACCCCTTATGAGACTCTACATCATCTACTGACAAAGCAATCGCTTTAACATTACGCTTCGTAAATTCATCTTTTAATTTTGCTGTATAACCTAACTCTGTTGTACATACGGGCGTATAGTCGGCTGGATGTGAAAATAAAATTCCCCAACTATCCCCTAAAAAATCATAAAAATTAATTGTGCTTTCACTCGATTCTTGTTGAAAATCGGGGGCTGTATCTCCTAATCGTAGTGTCATGATCGTTCCTCAATTGCTCATAATTTGTTATTCGATCCAATGAATATGCAGCATTATCTTTATGATTAAAATTATTGTTTTTGTATTTTATTATGAGTTTTTTATATAAGTGTAAATATATATGACTAAAACTCACTATTTTATGTGCTTAATCAATGTAACTTTAAGGTAAATTTGCTAAATTAGATTTCTCGGAAGTTATGCTTAATAGATGAGCGTTAATGTTACGTTTTTAGGTGCAAGGCACATTACGGGGGACTAGGCGAATGATAAAACCATTCGTCTAACTATCAGATTTTTTTTAGGGGTTTTGTGCAAAACCCTTGTACTTCAAATTTCTGGCACCATAATAAACGACTGAGAAAAAGTTTATTCATTTGACCAAGCAAGATTTAGAGAGTTTATCCATGTTGGCAAGTCTGATCGGAGGTATCTTCGGTACAAAAAATGAGCGCGAACTCAAACGCATGCGCAAAATTGTTGAGCAAATCAATGCGCTCGAGCCGACGATATCAGCTTTAAGCGATGCAGACTTATCTGCAAAAACTCCAGAATTCAAACAACGTTATAATAATGGCGAAAGTTTAGATAAATTACTTCCAGAAGCGTTTGCAGTGTGTCGTGAAGCTGCCAAACGTGTAATGGGCATGCGTCACTATGACGTTCAGCTTATTGGTGGTATTACCTTACATGAAGGTAAGATTGCCGAAATGCGTACCGGTGAAGGTAAAACCCTTATGGGTACTTTGGCGTGTTATTTAAACGCATTAAGTGGCGAAGGCGTTCATGTCATTACTGTGAACGATTATTTGGCACAGCGTGATGCTGAGTTGAACCGCCCATTATTTGAATTTTTGGGTTTATCTATTGGTACGATCTATTCAATGCAAGGTCCTTCTGAAAAAGCGGAAGCTTATCTTGCTGATATTACTTATGGTACCAATAACGAATTCGGTTTTGACTACTTACGTGACAACATGGTGTTTTCTTTAGCAGAAAAGAAACAACGTGGCTTGCACTATGCCATTATCGATGAAGTTGACTCAATCTTGATTGATGAAGCACGTACACCATTAATTATTTCTGGTCAAAGTGAAGACTCTTCACATCTTTATGCTGCAATCAATACGATTCCCCCTAGATTACGTCCACAAAAAGAAGAAAAAGTTGCAGATGGTGGACATTTCTGGATTGATGAAAAGCAGCGTTCAGTTGAAATGACCGAAATTGGTTATGAAACTGTTGAGCAAGAACTTATTCAGATGGGCTTGTTGGCTGAAGGTGAAAGCTTATATTCAGCAACAAATTTAAGCCTTGTTCACCATGTGTCTGCCGCTATTCGTGCACATTTCTTATTCCAACGCGATGTTCACTATATTATTCACGACGGCGAAGTCGTGATTGTTGATGAGCATACTGGCCGTACAATGCCAGGTCGTCGTTGGTCAGAAGGTTTGCATCAAGCAGTTGAAGCAAAAGAAGGTTTGGAAATTCAGCCTGAAAACCAGACTTTAGCGACCACAACATTCCAGAACTATTTCCGTTTATATAAAAAGCTTTCAGGTATGACAGGTACTGCTGATACTGAAGCTGCGGAAATGAAAGAAATTTATGGCCTCGATGTTGTGATTATTCCAACTCACCGCCCAATGGTACGTAATGACCAAAACGATTTAATTTATTTAAACCGTAACGGTAAATACGACGCGATTATTCAGGAAATTACGAATATTCGTGAGCAAGGTGTGGCACCGATTCTTATTGGTACAGCGACCATTGAAGCTAGTGAAATTTTATCTTCTAAGTTAATGCAAGCTGGTATTCATCACGAAGTGTTGAATGCAAAACAACATGAGCGTGAAGCTGACATTATTGCTCAAGCGGGTAGCCCGAATGCAGTAACGATTGCAACGAACATGGCGGGTCGTGGTACTGACATTATCTTGGGTGGTAACTGGAAAGCGAAACTTGCCAAACTTGAAAACCCTACTGCTGAAGATGAAGCACGTCTGAAAGCACAATGGGAACAAGACCACGAAGATGTATTGCAATCAGGTGGTTTGCATATCATTGGTTCTGAACGCCATGAATCACGTCGTATTGATAACCAGTTACGTGGTCGTGCAGGCCGTCAGGGTGACCCTGGTGTTTCTCGTTTCTATTTGTCTCTTGAAGATGACCTTATGCGTATTTTCGCAGGTGACCGCGTAGTCGGAATGATGCGTGCGATGGGTCTACAAGAAAATGAAGCGATTGAACACAAAATGGTGAGTCGTTCAATTGAGAACGCTCAGCGTAAAGTTGAAGCTCGTAACTTTGATATTCGTAAAAACTTATTGAAATACGATGATGTGAATAATGAACAACGTAAGATCATTTATTCACAACGTGATGAAGTGTTAGCTGAAAATACCTTAAAAGAATACGTCGAAGAAATGCATCATGAAGTGATGAAAGGCGTGATTGCTAACTTTATTCCACCTGAGTCAATTCATGACCAGTGGGATGTTGAAGGTTTAGAAAATGCTTTACGTATTGATTTGGGCATTGAGCTACCAATTCAGGAATGGTTAGATCAAGATCGTCGTCTAGATGAAGAAGGTTTAGTTGAGCGAATCAGTGATGAAGTGATTGAACGTTATCGCCAACGTCGTGCTCAAATGGGTGATGAATCAGCAGCAATGCTTGAACGTCACTTCGTTTTAAACTCTCTTGATCGTCATTGGAAAGATCACTTAGCTGCAATGGATTACTTGCGTCAAGGTATTCACTTACGTGGCTATGCGCAAAAAAATCCTGAACAGGAATACAAGAAAGAAGCTTTCAACCTGTTTGTAAATATGCTCGGTATTATTAAAACTGATGTTGTGACTGATTTGTCTCGTGTACATATCCCAACACCAGAAGAACTTGCAGAAATGGAAGCTCAACAGCAGCAGCAAGCTGAATCAATGAAGCTTTCTTTTGAACATGATGATGTAGATGGTTTAACGGGTGAAGTTACACTTTCTCAAGAAACCATGAACGAGTCTGCCGATCAGCAAACTTTCCCTGTTCCAGAAAGCCGCAATGCGCCATGCCCATGTGGCTCTGGATTAAAATATAAGCAGTGTCACGGTAAGATCTAATCTGCCTTCACAAAAAAGCAGAACAATTGTTCTGCTTTTTTTACGTTTGTAGTAAGCCTGTGAATAATGTTTGCAGTTTTAAGCATTAAATGCTATTTACTTCTCATCCAGAGTGTATGTTGGAAAGACAATGAAAAAAGTATTACAACCTTTATTTTTAACTGTTCTTGCTGTGCCTAGTTTTGTTTTCGCAGCAGAAGCAGCTTCAGCCCCTCAAACGACAACGGTTGACAAAGTACTTGCAGCAAAAGGCCCAACTTCGGCTCAAGCTGTAGTGAAGCAAGAAAATACAACAGTGATTAGCCCTCGCACAGGTATTCGCTATACGTTGGGTAACACAGCTAATCGCCCAATTATTTTACAAACCACTGCGATTGCTCCGGCAAACTCAGCAAATATTAATCGTATTGTGGCGACTAACCCGGCTTTATCTACGAAGAGCCAAGAAAAAGCAAAAGTGGCTTTAATTGGAGAGGCGGCGGTAGCAGGCCCAGCGGCAGTTGCAGCAAGTAATATGAGTGCTCCTGCAAATCCGACAACAATAAATTAAGCTGTATCTATAAAAAAGCCGGTCAATGATGAGCCGGCTTTTTTTATATAAGAATTTCTAGTTTTTAGATCTGATTATTCACATCATCATTTTTTGTTTCACGAATGAATAAGAAAGCGATGAGTGATAGAAGTGATGCTGCAGTAAGATAATAGCCAACTGCATATAAACCATAAGTTTCAGCAAGTTTAGTGGCAATGAGTGGAGCAAAAGATGCACCAAAAATACCTGCCAAGTTAAACGTTAACGCTGAACCTGTATAACGAACAGAAGTTGGGAAAAGTTCAGAAAGAACGGTACCAATCGGACCATAGGTCAAGCCCATAATCGACAAGCCTGTACATAAGAAGAGAAAGACGATTAACGTATTTCCAGACTCTAACATGCTAGAGAAGAACAAACCGAAAATCGCAGCAGCAATACAAACACCAATCGAAGTGGCTTTACGTCCAAATTTTTCTGCAAAAATAGCCGATAATGGAATAAACGCAGCAAAGCACAGTGTGGCAAAGAGTTGAAGTTCCAAGAACTCACCGCGTGCATAGCCTAATTTAGTGGTTGCCCAGTTTAAGGCAAATACCGTCGTAAGATAGAACACCACAAAAGTACAGATTGCTGCAATCGTACCAAGTACAAGTTTGCCTGTATGTTTAGTTAAGACTTCTTTAAATGGAATATTTACTTCTTTTTGCTTATCCAAGACCTTTTGAAATGCTGGAGTCTCATGGAGTTTTAAACGGATATATAAGCCAACAATCACTAATACAGCACTTGCAATAAAGGGAATACGCCAGCCCCATTGCATGAATGCCTGCTCAGGAATGGCTGCACCCAATAATAAAAATGAACCTGTTGCTAAAATAAAGCCAATTGGAGCCCCAAGCTGTGGGAACATGCCATACCATGCGCGCTTACCTTCAGGTGCATTCTCTGTTGCAAGTAATACAGCACCACTCCATTCACCACCTAAACCTAAGCCTTGTCCTAGACGGCATACAGCTAATAGTAATGGAGCGACAATTCCAATCTGTGCATATGTTGGAAGTAAACCAATACAGACTGTTGAAATACCCATGGTGAGCAAAGCTGCAACTAGAGTGGCTTTACGACCGATACGGTCTCCTAAATGACCGAATAACGCTGCACCGATAGGGCGAGCAATAAAGGCAATGGCGAAGGTTGCTAAAGATTGTAAGACTGCGGCACTGCCACTACTAGCAGGGAAAAACAGGTGAGGAAAAATAATAACGGCAGCTGTTGCATAGATATAAAAGTCGAAGAACTCAATGGTTGTACCGACTAAGCTTGCAAACAAAACCCGCGCTTTTGAATTAGTGGCTACCGCTGGAGCAGCAGTCGCAGAAGTTGACTCCATATAAGACCTTATATCAGTTAAAATTTATTTTTAATTTACTATTCTTTTTAAAGACATATTTTTCTCAAAGAATAGCGTGAAAGAACATCATCCATGACTCTTTCAGGATCACTGAATAAGAGTGAAAAATGAACTAAACAATGTACCAATAGATCGCAAGAAAGTGTGCTCCTGCACCTAAAAGCACAAAAATGTGCCAGATCGCATGGGTATATCTTACCTTTTTTAACGCGTAAAACAATGCTCCAACCGTATAAGCTAAACCGCCAATAATCAAGAAAATCAATGCGTCTTTACTCAAATAAGTACGCATATCATCCATTACAAAAACGGCAAGCCATCCCATTACAATATAGGCCAGCAAAGAAATTTTTTGAAAACGATGGATAAAAACTAACTTGAAAAGTGTACCAATTGCAGCAATGCTCCAGAGAGCAATAAGCAGAATATGGGCTTTTTGTGTAGGAATCGCGATGATTAAGAAAGGGGTATATGTCCCCGCAATTAAATAATAAATAGCAGTGTGGTCTAGTTTCTTATACCAATAACGTAGATTTTGTGTTTGAGCAAAATGATAGAGTGTTGAACTGGTGAAAACTAGAATTAGACTAAATGAGTATACCCATAAACCAATCCACTGCGCAGTTGGAAGATAAGATCCCTTCATAATTAAAAAGATAGAAGCAATAACTGCCATAACGACACCAGCTCCATGGCTGTAGGCGTTAAGTAGTTCTTCTTTAGGATCGTAAGTTTCCAGCACAGATTTACTCATGAGTTTAATTTTTTTGATTAAAAATACAAATGTATAGAAATACAAAACAGTCGTAAAGTTATTTTATTTTTAATCCTAGACCCTTTAAACTTCTATTTTATATGAGTCTTCATTTTTTAGGTATATCCGTGTCGGTTTTCTCCTTTGAGCAAGAACAGCAATTCTTTTATGAAATCAAACAAATGCTTGATGAGCAGACTTTTGAGCGTTTGATTTTGAGCCAATATAAAGGAGAGTTGGAACAACTGGAAAAAATCACTTTCCGTGTTGTAGAGTTACATGGGCAAAAACAGCTTTCGGCTTTATATCACTATACGACCCAAGATGTGACCAAAAATTCTTCATTTGAAGAAGGCTTAGAACAGATTGCAGCGCTTTTAGTGCAGTGTAAGCAAGCGAACTTATTTTCAACTACTCAAGAAATCCAACTTAAAAAAAATAAGAAAAAAGCCCTATTAAATATAGGTAAAAAGCAGGCCGTAAATTCTGTACAGACAATTCAGACTCATGATCGTGAAAAGCAACGCTATGTACAGCAGGGCAATGCATTTCTAAAAGAGCTTGGTATTACCGATGAAAAAGGCCAAATCATTCCAAGCATGGCGCGTAAATGGAAACAGATAAATAAATTTATTGAAATTTTTGCGAGTGCCTATGAACAGATTGACGCATCTCAGCAAGAGTTACGGATTGTCGATTTCGGTTCAGGTAAAGGCTATTTAACTTTTGCTTTATATGATTATTTGCAAGAACAACAAAAAACACCTCTCATTACCGGCGTTGAATTACGCCCAAATCTAGTTGGATTTTGCCAAAAAGTTGCAGATAAAGTTGATTTCAATCATTTAGACTTTTTTGAAGGTGATGTACGTAGTTATCAACCGGAAAAGTTAGATGTCATGATTGCCTTACATGCTTGTGACATTGCTACCGATTTTGCGATTCATACCGGCATTCGTTTAAATGCATCAATGATTATGTGTGCCCCATGTTGCCACAAAGAGTTGCGCCCACAATTACATAGCCCAGAAGTGTTACAACCCATGCTACAGTTTGGTATTCATGCTGGTCAGCAAGCTGAAATGTTGACTGATACATTACGTGCATTACTTTTAAAAGCTTATGGCTATGAAACCAAAGTTTTTGAGTTTGTATCGCTTGAACATACCAGTAAAAACAAAATGATTTTGGCAACAAAGCGTAAGGATGTTACTCAGCCTGATGCCAAGATCATGGCTCAAATTCAAGCCTTGAAAGAAATGTATGGTATTAAAAAACAAACTCTAGAATTGTTATTACAAGACCAGTTGCCTATCGAGAATATTGGTTGTAAGTGTTAAGTAGGTTATAACCCATGTATAAAATTATAGCGGGTGGGTGGGAGCAGCTTGAGAAAGATGCCAAGCTCATTCGTGAGCAAGTTTTTATTCAAGAGCAGGGAATTGCCCCTGAAGATGAATGGGATGATTTGGATGCCATGGTTTTACACTTTATTGTGTATGACCGTGAGCAACCAATTGCTACAGCGCGATTGTTGCCACAGCATAGTGTAGGGCGGGTAGCTGTTTTAGTACCTTATCGCAAGCGAGGGATCGGCAAAATTTTAATGCAGCACATTATTGATTATGCGCACCAGCAGAACTTACCTTATCTAAAGCTTTCAGCTCAAACTTATGTGACCGCTTTTTACGAAGCATTGGGCTTTGTGGTTCAAGGCGAGGAATATCTAGATTGTGGTATCCCACATATTGATATGACTTTAGAGTTAAATTGAGACTTCTTTTTAGAAATCTCAATTTGGCATTATTTCATTGCATTCCAGCTTTCAATGGCTTGTAAACCTGTTTCTAAGCCGACTTCATAGCTATAGCGAAGCTTTTTCGGATTAGTACTTAAACGACCTGCCATGTTTTTAAGCGGCGGCGGGCAAACTTCTAAAATTTGCTGGTCTGGGTTAGAACCGCGGACAAAATCTACTGAAGCATTATATCTGGCACAACGGCTACGTAAGCTGTTTGCAAAACCATAATGATGTTTAAAAGCATATTTCGCGAGGAATTGATCCCCTCTACTACTGGCTTTAAAATAATTTTTTGGGCGAGTGCGTAAAACTAACAGTTTTTTGACATCACTTTGCTGAGCCGTCCAGCGTACAGGTAAAGCATCTGCAACACCGCCATCAAAATAGGGTTCACCCATAATGTCGACGGGATGACGCGTTAAAACTGGAATTGAGCTAGAAGCACGAAGTGCATTTAGCAAATTATCTTTACCAGCACGAAGATATTCTGCATGACCTGTTTTGGCATGCGTCAACACCATATAAAAATCAGGATTTTTTGCAAACAGACTTTGCTGATCAAGCGGATGCTCTTGCTCGCCAATCTCCCACATCCATTTTAAATCAAGTAAATCACCGCCTTTAAAAAAGCGTTTGTAATCGATAAATTCAGGACGGAGTGAGTGATCAATATAAAACGTTAACGTGCGGCCTTGTTGGCCTGCTAAGTAATTTGCAACGTTGGTTGAACCAGATGATACGCCAACATATAAATCGAAAGGGTTGAACTGCTGCTGTAAAAAAGCATCAAGTACGCCACTGGTAAAGGCACCACGCATGCCTCCACCCTCTACAACAAGTGCATTACGGGAAAAATCTGTCATTTGATATCTAATTACTGAGTTGAGTTCTGATGTTCTTTCATATCCATTTCAGACATGTTGTCACTATGTTGAGCGTGTTGCTCTGTGGAATTTTCAGCTTTTTGCTGCATTTGCTCTTGTTGTGCTTTGCGTTGAGCCCCTGGCATATAGTCAGGTTCATTACTCATCGCTAAATAGAAAAAGCCAAGGAAAATTGCACTCAAAACACCAACGATCAGAACAAATTTCCAACCTAAAATTGCTGACTCGGAAGAATTTTTATCGGACATAAGGATTTCTCGAATGTGCTTTAGAAGCACAAAAATGAAGTCTATTTATAGCATATTTAGGCAGGAGGCTGAAATCTTAAAGGTCATAAAGAAAAACCCATATAAATAAAATATATTTATATGGGTAAGGTTTATGCAGTTTTTAAATATCCAATAAGTCTAGGTTATTGAATATTTTGTTTCTGCTCAGCTTTGGTTTTTAGCAAAGTTGGAGGTGTAAAACGTTCACCATATTTGGCAGCTAATTCTTCAGCTCGTTTTTGTGCTTTATCAGTACCGTATTGATTCAGAAACTGGATCGCACCTCCGGTCCAAGGAGCATAACCAATACCAAAGATTGAACCGACATTGGCATCAATAACCGACTCCAAAACACCTTCATCATAACAACGTAGGGTATCTAAAGCCTGTACAAACAGAATGCGATCGATCATATCTTGTTCAGAAATGTCGTGATCTTTTTGCCAGCGGTTTAAACCTTCCCACAGGTGCTTTTTACCACTTTCAGGATATTCATAGAAACCTGCACCGGCTGCTTTACCTTTACGGTTTAACTCATGAATCATGGTATGAACGACCTCATCGACAGAGGTCTTAGGCAAATCTTTTCCTTCAGCTTGCAAAGCTTTACGTGCTTCACTGGCAACATGTTCGGTTAAAGTTAAAGATACTTCATCTTGAATAGCGAGGGGACCTACAGGCATGCCTGCTTTAAGTGCTGCCATTTCAATGCGGGCTGGATGAACGCCTTCGGCAAGTAAGCGCATACCTTCTTGAATAAAAGTACCAAACACACGACTGGTAAAGAAGCCACGACTATCATTGACAACAATCGGTGTTTTTCCAATTTGTTGTACAAAGTCGTAGGCTTTGGCAAGTGTGTCGCTTGAAGTGTTTTTACCTTTAATAATTTCAACCAACTGCATTTTGTCGACTGGGCTAAAGAAATGTAGTCCAATAAACTTCTGGTCATCTTTACTCGCTGTCGCCAAACCTGTGATTGGTAGGGTGGAAGTATTCGATGCAAAGATTCCACTTTCAGCTAAATATTGTTCAGCTTCTTGAGTAACTTTGGCTTTGAGCTCTTGGTTTTCAAATACCGCTTCAATAATGAGATCACAGCCTTGTAAGTCTTGTGCTGAGGCAGTTGCTGTAATGAGGGATAATACTTGGTCACGTTTTTCTGCGGTCATACGGCCTTGAGAAACGCGTTTATCAAGGAGTTTCTGTGAATAGGCTTTGCCTTTTTCAGCATTTTCAACAGACACATCTTTCAGTACCACAGGAATGCCTTTAATTGCGGTTGAATATGCAATACCAGCACCCATCATGCCCGCGCCTAACACACCAACTTTGGTGGCTTGCCATTTTGCAACATCGGCAGGGCGGCTAGCACCAGACTTAATTGCATTTAGACCGTGCCAGAAAGTACCGATCATGTTTTTAGAGATCTGACCCGTGGTGAGTTCGGTGAAGTAACGAGATTCGATGCGTAACGCTGTATCGACATCGACCTGAGCGCCTTCGACTGCTGCCGCCATAATTGCTTCAGGAGCAGGGTAACAACCTTTGGTTTTGTCTCTTAACATGGCTGGGGCAATAGCAAGAACTTGAGCAACAGCTGGAGTCTTTGGATCGCCACCTGGAATTTTATAACCCTTCACATCAAAAGGTTGTTGAGACTTTGGATTGGCTTTTACCCATGCGATTGCTTTATCTAAAAGCTCTTGTTCGTTTTCGGCAGTGTCATGTATCAGACCTAAAGATTTTGCCTTATCGACACCAAACTGCTTACCTTCCATTAAAAATGGGAATGCATTTTGTAAGCCAAGTAGGCGTACCATGCGGACAATACCACCGCCACCTGGTAACAGGCCTAAAGTGACTTCTGGTAGGCCGAATTTGCTTTTTGGGTCATTAATAGCAATGCGGTGATGGCAACTTAATGCAATTTCCCAACCGCCACCAAGGGCTGTGCCATTTAAGGCTGCAACTACAGGAATACCTAGAGTTTCAATGGTACGTAAATGACCTTTTAACTTTTCAACCATGTTGAAAAAATCAGTGGCATGTTCAGGCTGAACCTGAATAAGCTCATCTAGATCGCCCCCAGCAAAGAAAGTTTTTTTGGCTGAGCGGAAAATAACGCCCGCAAGTGCTGTTTCTGCTTTTAGTTTTTGGGTTGCCTCATCAAGCGAGTCTCGAAACTCGGCATTCATGGTGTTTGCAGATTGACCTGTTGAATCAAGCGTTAAAATGACAATGTTATCGGCATTTTTTTCGTATTGGATTGCACTCATCTTTTATATCCCTAATCTTTATACGCGTTCAATAATGGTGGCAATACCCATACCACCACCGACACAGAGCGTAGCTAAACCGCGCTTTTTATTTTGACGTTCAAGCTCATCAAGTAGCGTGCCTAAAATCATGGCACCCGTTGCACCCAATGGATGGCCTAAAGCAATCGCACCGCCATTTACATTGACTTTTTCTGGTGGAACATTGAGTTCATTGATAAAACGCATTACAACTGCTGCAAAGGCTTCATTGACTTCAAACAGGTCAATATCATCAATGGTAAGACCAGCTTTTTCTAAGGCTTTACGTGCCGCAGGAGCAGGGCCAGTCAGCATGATCGTTGGGTCTGTCCCGACCAGTGCAGTCGCCAAAACTTTAGCGCGCGGTTTTAAGTTTTGTTCTTTCACGGCTTTTTCTGAGGCCAATAAAACAACAGCAGCTCCATCGACAATGCCAGATGAGTTACCTGCATGATGAACATGATTGATTTTTTGTGCTTCAGGATATTTTTGTAAGGCGATGGCATCAAAACCCATTTGTCCCATCATTTCAAAACTTGGGTTGAGTTTAGTCAGTCCTTCAACTGTCGTATTTCCTTTAATAAATTCATCTTTTTCTAAAATAACCACACCAGAATGATCTTTTACTGGAACCACTGATTGATCGAAATAGCCATTTGCCTGAGCTGCTGCAGCTTTTTGCTGAGAGTTTACTGCAAATGTATCTACATCTTCACGGCTATAACCATCTAAGGTTGCAATGAGGTCAGCCCCTACACCTTGTGGAACAAATGATGATTTTAGATTGGTTTCAGGGTCTAACGCCCACGGCCCGCCATCGGAGCCCATTGGAATGCGTGACATTGACTCGACGCCACCAGCAACCACTAAATCTTCCCAGCCTGAGCGAACTTTCATTGCTGCCATGTTGACTGCTTCTAAACCTGAAGCACAAAAACGATTGATTTGCACCCCAGCAACATCATCATTCCAACCCGCTGCAATCGCTGCTGTTTTAGCAATATCACCACCTTGATCACCAATTGGCGTTACGCAACCTAGAACAATATCGTCGACTTTAGACGTATCAAGCTGATGGCGTTGCTGTAATTCGTTTAATAAAGTGGTGAGTAAGGTAATTGGTTTTACTTCGTAAAGAGAGCCGTCTTTTTTTCCTTTTCCGCGTGGTGTGCGAATGGCATCAATAATATAAGCCTCGCTCATAACAGTTCCTTTTTTATTGCTTAAAATTTATTTGTGTTTTGAGTGTACTGGTTTTAATAGCGAGTGCAATGACGATAAGCGCACCAGTCAGGTGATGATTTTTGCCAATAGAGATACAAAAAAGCCCAAGTTGAACTTGGGCTAAATGTGAAACTTAAATAGATTAAAGAATTAGTGGTAGCCGTGTAGCTGGCGATATAAACCAGGGGTCACACCTGTCCATTTTTTAAATGCGCGGTGGAAAGTACTGGTTTCACTAAAGCCAACTTGTTGTGCAACATCTTCAAGTGTTAATTCTGGGTTGAGTAACAAATGAATAGCAGCATCTCGGCGCAGGGCATCTTTCACGCCTTGGTAACTTTTACCTTCAGCAGCCAAGCGGCGGCGTAAGGTTTGAGGAGATAAGTACAGCATTGATGCAACGTCATTAAGCGTTGGCATTTCTTCACCAATCTGGCTTTTAAGCACGTCACGAATACGAGAAGTCAGCGAGTTGGTGTTTTTGAATTTTACTAAAAGCTGAGCAGGAGCTGCTTTTAAGAACTCTTCTAGCGTTTTTTCATCTTGGCGGATTGGTAAGTCAAGATAATCGGCTGCAAAGGTAATTTCAGTACGCGGTGCATCAAACTGCATGACCGGCGCAAAAAATAATGCATCATATTCATCTGCATGAGCAGGACGTGGATAGCTAAAATGAACACGTTCTAAAGGTAAGCGACGTTCAATCAGCCAAGATGCCAAACCATGCCAAATCATTAACATACTTTCAGTAATGAAATGGTCTGGATCTAATGTTTTTGGAATGAGTGGAACTAAACGTGCTTCATGTTTGTCACGCTCTAGGCTTACAGACCATTCATCACCGAATAATTTGTAAAATTGAGATGAGAGTTCAAGGGCTTGGCCCAAGGTTTTTGCATGAATAATCAACTGACACATAATGGCAAAAGTGCCCAAACGACGTGGCTGTACATCAAAACCAACGTGTTCATCTTGTGTGACCATCCACAACATTTTTATAAAACGAGTGTATTGTTCTGGCGAGATTCGAGCTTTAGGTTGACGTAATAGTTCCGCTTCGATACCCACATGTGAAAGTAACGTCTCGACATCCATGCCAAGGCGTTTTACGCCTGTCAAAGCCGCATTCACGAAGTGGATGCTAATCGTATCGCGACTCATATTGAATCCTTCAGTCTCTTTGATGTTCACTTTAAATTGACCTAAATGACCGTCTAAAAAAATAAATTGGCGATTTACAACAGAGTAAAAGCACTTTTTACATGTTAAATTGCCGAAATGATCAAGGTAAATGGCTGAACATGACATTGTTTTAGAATATTTGCTTAACTAATATAAAAGAAAATATGAATAATAGTGGTTAAAAAACGATGACGACAGCATTAAATGGACTTAAAGTTCTCGATTTCTCGACACTCTTACCTGGACCTTTTGCCACAATGTATTTAGCCGATATGGGCGCAGAAGTCATCCATATTGAATCTCCATCACGTCCAGATTTAATTCGCATCATGCCGCCTTATGCAAATGGACAAGCAACGGCACATAGTTATTTAAATCGAAATAAACAGTCGATTGTTCTTGATTTAAAAGATCCAGCGAGTATTGAGCTGATTAAAGCTAAGATTTCCGAATTTGATATTGTCATCGAGCAGTTTCGACCTGAGGTGATGCAACGTCTAGGATTAGACTATTCAACGCTTGCAGAAATTAATCCACGTTTAATTTATTGTTCAATTACCGGATATGGACAGACAGGAAGCTATAAAGACAGAGCTGGACATGACATTAACTATTTAGCTTTAGCTGGTATTGCTGGGTATAGCGGCCGACAAGACAGTGGCCCGCCACCGCTTGGTATTCAAGTTGCAGATATTGCAGGTGGTTCACTTCATGCGGTCATTGCTATTTTAGCCGCAGTGGTTGAGCGCGGGCGTAGCGGCATGGGGCAATACATTGATATTTCTATGACAGATTGCGTGGCAAGCTTAAATAGTATGGCTGCATCAGCCACACTTGCTGCACAGGTCGAACAGGCTCCAGAGCATGGCATGCTTAATGGTGGCATTTTCTATGATTATTATATGACACAAGATGGGCGCTATCTATCAATTGGTAGTCTTGAACCACAATTTATGTCAGGGTTATCAATAGCGCTTGATTTGCCACTACTATTACAAAAAGGTGCTTCATTAGATGCCGATGACCGACAAGAGGTTAAACAAGCTATTCAAGGAAAAATAAAGACTAGAACATTTAAAGAATGGCATGAAATATTCGCAAATCTTGATGTGTGTGTAGAACCTGTTTTAAGCCTAACTGAGTCCTTAAACTCGCCCTTAGCACAACAACGTGGATGGATTGTGGATGTACCTTTGCAAAATAATACAGCAGATACAGAACCACAATTGGCTTGTCCAATTAAGTTTTCAAGATCGAAAATGAGATATTCCTTTATAGGTCAAAAACTTGGTGAAGGGCAGTGGTAAAGAGTAGAGGCCATTTCTTATACAATGTGTATTAAGATTATTATTAGATTAATCAATTGATTAACATTTTGAATAATTTCTTTACATAAAATTAGCGTACCCTTTATAAACAAAGACATAAAAGGTATGTAAACATGAAAACACATAAATCCTTGATGGCTTCCTGTTTATCCGTTTTATCAATTACTCTTTTTATACAGCACGCACAAGCTGCGGCTGCATTTGACCCAAATAGTCCGTGGATGTTGGGTGATTGGAACGGTCAACGCACAGCGTTACAAGCACAAGGTTATGATTTTTCGTTTGGATATACCGGTGAATATGCCGGTATTTTAGACTCAAAGCAGACATCTACCCATGGTAGTGCTTATACGGGGCAACTTGCTTTAGGAACTCATTTTGACCTAAATAAAATTTTAGGTTGGCAAGATACAGAAGCTCAAATCACGTTAACTTATCGTGATGGTCAATCACTTTCTGAACATTCACCAGCTTTAGCTGGGCATTTGAGTTCTGTACAGGAAGTGTGGGGGCGTGAGCAAACTTGGCGTTTAACAGATTTGTGGATTAAGAAAAAATTCATGGATCAAAAGTTAGACGTTAAAGTCGGCCGTTTTGGTGAAGGTGAAGACTTTAATAGTTTTGACTGTGATTTCCAGAACTTGGCGCTTTGCGGTTCTCAAGTAGGGAACTGGGTCGGCGATCAGTGGTATAACTGGCCAGTGAGCCAATGGGCAATGCGTGTTAAATATAACTTGCAACCTGACTTATATACGCAAGTTGGTGTATATGAATATAACCCAGAAAATCTGGACCGAGGCAAAGGTTTTAACCTGAGTACGGATGGTTCTCACGGTGCGATTATTCCTGCCGAAGTGGTTTGGTCACCTAAATTAGGTGTTCAAAGCATGGCTGGTGAATACCGTTTAGGTTATTACTACAGTACTGCTGATGCCAAAGAAATTGCAGATGAAACAAAAAATTCTCATAAGCAAGGTGTTTGGGTAACTGCAAAACAAAAATTATTTCAGCCTGCTGATCAAACAGACCGCGGTTTGACTGGTTTTGTAAACCTGACTTTCCACGATTCCGACACCAACAAAATTGATAACATGCAAAATGTAGGCTTAGTCTATAAAGGTTTGCTGAATCAACGTCCTCAAGATGAGTTGGCATTAGGTGTTGCACGTATCCATATCAACGATGATTGGAACGATGTCCAAAATAAAGAATACGACACTGAATACAATACCGAGCTTTACTACGGTATTCATGCGACGAATTGGCTGACTATCCGTCCAAATGTGCAATATGTTCGTCATGTTGGGGCATTAAAAAATGGTGATAATACTTGGGTAGGCGGTATTAAATTCTCAACTGCATTCTAAGCGTAATTACTCCGAAAACGGATTGTCGAGGGTTAAATCATTGATTGACATAACTTGACCTTCCGTTTTTTTCTTTGTGCCTGAGTTTTATTTTAGATGTATTGATAGGCCAGTTTTTGAACAAAAGCTCGGCGTATCTTTCCGATAAAAATGATGATTGATAAGAGGTGATTTATGAATCAACCTACTTCAAGATCAGGATTAACGACTTTTACCGTAATTATTATTGGGTTATTAGCGTTATTCCTGTTAATTGGAGGTATTTGGCTCGCTACATTAGGCGGTTCAATTTACTATATTATTGCTGGTGTATTACTCCTGATTGTTGCATGGCAACTTTATAAGCGCGCTTCCACAGCATTGTGGGTATATGCCGCTTTAATGCTAGGTACCATTATTTGGGGTATCTGGGAAGTTGGAACCGACTTTTGGGCGCTTGCACCGCGTTTAGATATTTTAGGCATTCTTGGTTTATGGTTATTGGTTCCAGCCGTGACTCGTGGAATCAACAACCTTGGATCAAGTAAAGTTGCCTTATCTTCAACTTTAGCAATTGCAATCTTGTTAATGGTTTACTCTGTTTTCAATGATCCGCAAGAAATTAATGGTGAAATCAAAACACCTCAACCAGAAACTGCTCAAGCAGTACCTGGTGTTGCCGAGAGTGATTGGCCTGCTTATGGTCGTACTCAGGCAGGTGTACGTTATTCTCCGTTAAAACAGATCAATGACCAAAACGTAAAAGATTTGAAAGTTGCTTGGACTTTACGTACTGGCGATCTTAAAACGGGTAATGACTCTGGCGAAACAACCAATCAGGTTACTCCGATTAAAATCGGTAATAACATGTTTATCTGTACAGCTCATCAGCAATTAATCTCGATTGATCCCGCTACAGGTAAAGAAAAATGGCGTTTTGACCCGAAACTTAAAACGGATAAATCGTTCCAGCATTTAACTTGTCGTGGTGTGATGTATTACGATGCAAACAACACAACTGAGTTTGCAACGAGTCTTCAAGGCAAGAAATCTAACTCTACACAATGTCCGCGTAAGGTCTTTGTTCCAGTGAATGATGGCCGTTTAGTGGCAGTGAATGCTGACACTGGTAAAGCATGTACTGACTTTGGTAAAAATGGTGAAGTGAACTTGCAAGAGTTTATGCCATACGCTTACCCAGGTGGTTACAACCCAACCTCTCCTGGTGTCGTGACTGGTTCAACAGTTGTTATTGCTGGTTCGGTAACAGATAACTACTCAAACAAAGAGCCATCAGGTGTAATTCGTGGTTACGACGTTAACACTGGTAAACTTCTTTGGGTATTTGATACTGGCGCAGCAGATCCAAATGCAATGCCGGGTGAAGGTACCAATTTCGTTCATAACTCACCAAATGCGTGGGCACCTTTAGCATACGACTCAAAACTTGATATCGTTTATGTGCCAACAGGTGTAGGTACTCCAGACATTTGGGGTGGTGACCGTACTGAACTTAAAGAGCGCTATGCGAACTCAATGTTAGCGATTAATGCCTCTACTGGTAAATTAGTATGGAACTTCCAGACAACCCATCACGATTTATGGGATATGGATGTACCATCTCAGCCATCTTTAGCTGATATTAAAAATAAAGCTGGCCAAACTGTTCCTGCAATCTATGTATTGACGAAAACAGGTAATGCCTTTGTTCTTGATCGCCGTAACGGTCAACCAATTGTTCCTGTAACTGAGAAACCAGTTCCACAAACAGTTAAACGTGGACCACAAACGAAAGGCGAGCATTATTCAAAAACTCAGCCATTCTCTGACTTGAACTTGGCACCACAAGACAAATTGACAGATAAAGACATGTGGGGTGCCACAATGCTTGATCAGCTCATGTGTCGTGTATCTTTCAAACGTCTAAATTACGATGGTATTTATACTCCACCATCTGAAAACGGTACTTTAGTTTTCCCTGGTAACTTAGGTGTGTTTGAGTGGGGCGGTATGTCGGTTAACCCTGACCGTCAAGTTGCTGTAATGAACCCAATCGGATTGCCATTTGTAAGCCGTTTGATTCCTGCTGATCCAAACCGTGCGCAAACTGCAAAAGGTGCGGGAACTGAGCAGGGCGTACAACCAATGTACGGCGTACCTTATGGCGTAGAAATCAGCGCATTCTTATCTCCACTTGGTTTACCTTGTAAACAACCAGCTTGGGGATATGTTGCAGGCGTAGATTTGAAAACCCATGAAGTGGTATGGAAAAAACGTATTGGTACAATTCGTGACAGCTTACCGAACTTGTTCCAATTACCAGCTGTAAAAATTGGTGTTCCTGGTTTAGGTGGTTCAATCTCTACTGCCGGTAATGTCATGTTTGTTGGTGCAACTCAAGATAACTACTTACGTGCATTTAATGTCACTAACGGTAAGAAACTTTGGGAAGCGCGTTTACCAGCGGGTGGACAAGCAACACCAATGACTTATGAAATCAATGGTAAGCAATATGTTGTAATTATGGCCGGTGGTCATGGTTCATTTGGTACGAAAATGGGCGACTATTTAGTGGCTTATGCCTTACCAGATAACAAATAAAATGCTTCTATAAAAAGGGCCTGGATTTATCCAGGCTTTTTTTATATCGATTTATATTAAAGCTTATCAATAAAACCGTTATTAAATATGCAAAAAAAGCATTTTATTGATGAATAAAAGCTCGCTATGCTATCTGCCTTAATAATGAATCTACTAGCCATACGCCATGTATTTATATACCGATTTCGATCAGCAGCTGATTAATCAACGAGTTGCTCAGTTCCGCGATCAGACAGAGCGCTATTTAGCGGGCAAACTTTCTGAAGATGAATACCGTCCATTACGTTTGCAAAATGGTTTATATGTGCAACGCTATGCGCCTATGCTGCGTATTGCTGTGCCGTATGGCTTAATGAGTTCAAAACAATTACGTAAAATTGCTGAAGTTTCAACTGAATATGATCGTGGCTATGCACACGTATCTACACGTCAGAACATTCAGTTAAACTGGCCAGCTCTTGAAGATGTACCAGAAATTTTAGCTGAACTTGCAACGGTACAAATGCATGCCATTCAAACCAGTGGTAACTGTATTCGTAATACAACGACTGACCAATATGCAGGTGTGGTTGCAGGCGAAATTGCAGACCCACGTCCAACATGTGAATTGATTCGTCAGTGGAGTACGTTCCACCCTGAATTTGCATTCTTGCCACGTAAGTTCAAAATTGCCGTTTCTGCACTTGAAGAAAAAGACCGTGCTGCAACAGCATTCCACGATATTGGTGTATATATCGTGCGTAATGAAGCGGGTGAAATCGGCTACAAAATTATGGCTGGTGGCGGTTTAGGCCGTACCCCAATCATTGGTAGCGTCATTCGCGAGTTTTTACCACGTGAAGATTTAATTTCTTACTTAGAAGCCGTTCTGCGTGTTTATAACTTGCATGGCCGTCGTGATAACAAATATAAAGCACGTATCAAAATTCTAGTGAAAGCATTAACTCCTGAAGTTTTTGCTCAGAAAGTTGAAGCTGAATTTGAACATACACGTGAATCATTAAAAATTCAGCCAGAAATCTTGAAAAAACTGGATGAAGAGTTCATCCCATTTGACTATCAAGATTTGGCAGATGAAGACTTCACGGCCTTATTTGCTGAGCATCCAAAATTCAAGCAATGGTTCAATATCAACACACATGCACATAAAGTGAAAGGCTATCGTATTGTTACGATTTCTTTGAAACGTGCAGGTATCGCACCGGGCGATATGACCACCGAAGAAATGAACTTTATTGCAGATCTTGCTGATAAATATACTTTCGGTGAACTTCGCACAACTCACGAACAAAACATTGCTTTGGCAGATGTGCCTCAAAAAGATTTGTTCGATGTATGGCAAGCGCTTGAACAACAAAATATGGCACGTGCACATATTGGTTTTATTACCGATATTATTAGTTGCCCGGGCGGTGATTTCTGTTCACTGGCAAATGCGAAATCAATTCCAATTGCTGAAGCAATTACACGTCGTTTCGATGACTTGGATAAGGTGTATGACCTTGGTCATTTAGACTTAAATATTTCTGGTTGTATGAATGCCTGTGGTCACCACCACGTAGGTAACATCGGTATTTTAGGTGTAGATAAAAAAGGTGCTGAATTCTACCAAATTACATTAGGTGGTAATTCGGACCATGATGCATCAATCGGTGACATCTTAGGACCATCATTTGCAGCAGATGCTGTTCCAGACGTAATTGAAGAAATATTAAACACTTATCTTGATTTACGTACTGAAGGTGAGCGTTTTGTTGACACATATCGCCGTGTAGGAATTCAACCATTTAAGGAGCGTGCATATGCTTAATACAGCTCTACCAGTGCTTTATAAAGATGGCACGATCGCTGACAATACTTATCAAATCATTGCTGAAGATGGTGTTATTCCTCAAGGTGATGTTGTTGTAACAACAGCTCAACTAGACCAATTAGCAAACATTCAAGGTAAAAAAGCTTTGTATGTGACTGTGAATGATTCACCTGAAGATCATACATTCCCATTAAACGAGCTTAATGCAATTTTCATTGAGTTTGCAGGTTTTGGTGATGGTCGTGGGTACTCATTTGCTGCACTATTACGTCGCCAAGGTTTCCAAGGTGAATTGCGGGCAACGGGTGATGTATTTAAGGATGTCTTAAACTACTTAAAACGTTCTGGTTTTGATAGTTTTGTCGTAAAAGAAGGCAAAGACGTGCAAGAAGCGGCGGCAGGTTTACAAGACTTTACCAACCCATATCAAGCTTCAACCGCTGTACCGCAAGCAAGTTATCAAACTGGCGCTTAAATAGATTTCAAATACGAAAGCTGAACTTAGGTTCAGCTTTTTTTATAAATAATTTTTAAATGACTTAACTGAAGAACAAGAATGCTAGGCTTAATTTCAAAAATAAATCCCGGTGCTTGGTGGCTATTATTTGCCATCGCGACGGATGTACTCTCCACATTCTATTCTGCAAAAGGTAATGGCTTAGTTAATAAGACAGCTCAAGGTATTGCTCTGATTCTATATATGATCTCTTTCGCTTGTGCTGCCATTGCTTTGAAATATATGCAGGCTGGAATTTTGTATGTACTTTGGTCTGGAATTGGCGTATTAGCGACAGCTTTTCTGGCAAAGATTTTTCTTGGGCAAAATATTGATGTGGCAGGGTGGGTTGGAATTGGTTTCATTACGGTGGGGCTGATGATTATTGCTCAATATTCCAATATCGATATTTAGAACCTCATAGAAATATCAGAGTACTTCTATGAGGTTAAGTGTTGAAAATATTAAGTATCAAGCTGGCAGTTGATCATCCATTTTATGCCAAATTGATCGGTAAAAGCGCCGTACAATGCGCCCCAGAACGTTTTTTCTAGAGGCATTTCGATTTGACCATTTACAGATAAAGCATCAAAAAGTTGTTTTGCTTTTTCTTGCTCATCTTTTTCAAGATTAATCGAAATGTAGTGATTATTACCTTGGGTAAAAACGCTGTTAGGGGCACAGAATTGATCATTTGTATCTGATGCCATAAGTACCGTATATTCATTAATTGGCAGTGAAACATGAAGAACTAGATTCTTATCAGCTTCCGATAAAGTCACGCCTTCAGTAGGTGGCATATCGCCATAGCGGCTCAACATGCCAAACTCACCGCCAAAAACTGACTTATAGAAATTAAACGCTTGCTCTGCCTGACCTTGAAAGTTGAGATAGTGATTGAGTTGCATTGTTATAGTCCATTGTTGTTTTCATTTAGAAGAATAAGTTAAAACGTAAAAGTGATTTTGTGGGTCATTTTTTGTAGTTTTTTCATAAAAAAATCCCGCCGAAGCGAGATTTTGAAATATTGTTTTTTAATTAAATGAGTTCAATTGCAACGGCTGTAGCCTCACCACCACCAATACAAAGAGCAGCAATACCTTTTTTACCGCCAGTGCGTTTAAGAGCATGGATCAATGTAAGAATAATACGAGAACCTGTAGAACCAACAGGATGACCTAATGCGCAAGCACCACCATTGATATTTACTTTTTCAGCATCAAGTTTGAAATCATCAATTGGGCACATGGTGACCATGGCAAAAGCTTCGTTAATTTCCCATAGGTCGACATCTTGAGCATTCCAGCCAGCTTTTTTCAGAACTTTCTCAATGGCACCAACAGGAGCGATTGTAAATTCAGAAGGGTGCTGAGAGTTTGATGCTGTTGCGATAATTTTAGCAAGTGGCTGTAAACCGCGTTGAGCAGCAACGTCACTTGATGTCAGTACTAATGCAGATGCACCATCCGAAATAGAACTCGCGTTTGCTGCGGTGATTGTTCCGTCTTTTGCAAAAGCTGGTTTAAGTGAAGGAATTTTGTCGATCTTTGCATTTAGAGGTTGTTCATCTTGATCAACAACAACATCGCCTTTGCGACTAGGTACGGTAACCGAAACAATTTCATCTTTGAAATAGCCTTCAGTAATCGCTGTTTGAGCACGTTTCAAAGAACGAATTGCAAAGTCATCCATTTGCTCGCGTGTATAGCCACGTGTGTTTGCCATATCTTGAGCAAAAGAACCCATTAAACGACCAGTTTCAGCATCCTCAAGTCCATCAAGAAACATATGATCATTAATTTCGCCGTGACCCATACGATAGCCAGCGCGTGCTTTTGGTAAAACATAAGGCGCATTTGTCATGGACTCCATACCGCCCGCAACAACAATTTCAGCACTGCCTGCTTTAATCATATCGGTTGCTTGCATTACTGCTTTCATGCCAGAGCCACAAAGCTTATTAATCGTTACTGCACCTGTGGAATCCGGCAAGCCAGCTTTGCGCATTGCTTGACGAGCAGGGCCTTGTTTTAAACCAGCAGGAAGAACACAACCCATAATGACTTCTTCGACATCAGTAGGTTGTAAACCTGCTCTTGCGATTGCTTCTTTAATGGTTACAGCACCTAGTTCAGGCGCAGTAAGTCCCGATAACGATCCTTGAAAACCACCCATGGCAGTACGAGCACCATTAACAATTACGATGTCAGTCATTGTTCTAATCTCCAGTTGTTCTTAATCTCAAAATAAGAAATGTTTAAAACCTAGGCAGTATATTGCAAAAATCAGAGAGAAATATCTTCTGCATTAGACTGTAGAGTTCTAACAATTTTTTAAATCTTCTAAACGAATATGTCCCATTTTGCTGAGAACCAATTTAAAGTTTTTAAGCTGATCATAAGAACAATAAGTAAAACTGCCATTAGACTCACGTGGCAATCCAGTGTCTCCCTGAAATACAATACTATTTAATTTTTTTCCAAATTTTTGAAATTTTAAAGAACCATAACGATGATTAAGTTCAACATTGGTCAATATCTCTTCGTCGCTTTCTCTCTGTAGATTATGATTTATGTCTACAAAGCTTATAAGGCTTGTATCCCAATTACTATTACATAGCGTTAAATCAACACTTGGGCAAAGTACTACACTCTTATGTCGTAGAATTGCGTCGTATTTGGCTTTTTGTATATGAATTGTCAGTAGTCGAGAAGTGTTTTTTAATTCTACCGAAGCCATAAATTGATGGTATAAAGGAAGAGCTATAGTGAACATAATCATAAGAATTGCGAGCGTTATGATGAGTTCCATTAGTGTGAAACCAGGAGATTTAAACATTAAAATTCCTTAATATATAAAGAAATATTTTGATTTTATGCGTTCTATCAATGATTTATATGGCTTTTTATAATGAGGAAACACAAAATTAAATAAAGGTTATCAGGACGCTAGAATACTGGTAAAATCACCCTAAGCGAAAGAAAGAAGTTGTTCATATTTGCTAGTTGAGTAAAAAATTACCGAATTACAACGGAAATTGTAAGTAATTTTGTCAATAATTTACTTGATTAAAATTATCAAGCACTTGGAAAGTCTATCAAGTGTTTGTATGATTCAAATGTGAATAGCTTAAAAATAATACTGGGGTAAAAATATCTCAGGGGCCAATAAATTTAGGCTGAGCTTGAACAACAATTGTTATCTCTGGAGGATATCCATGAAATTGAGTCGTATTGCACTTGCTATGCTTGTCGCTGCACCTTTAGCTGCTGCTAATGCTGGCGTAACTGTTACCCCTTTATTGGTAGGTTATACTTGGCAGGATAGTGACCACAACAACGATAAATTAACAGATCATGCTGAATTACAAGATGATTTATTCGTTGGTGCTGCACTAGGTGTTGAATTAACTCCTTGGTTAGGTTTCGAAGCTGAATATAACCAAGTTAAAGGTGATCTTGATGGTACTGGCGTAGCTGGTGCTGAATATAAACAAAAAACTATTGCTGGTAACTTCTACGCTACTTCAGATTTGATTACTAAGAACTACGACAGCAAATTCAAGCCGTACGTATTATTAGGTGCAGGTCAAACTAAAACTGAGTTTGATGGTATCTATGAAGACAAGAAAGATACAATCGGTAATGCTGGTGTAGGTGCTTTCTATCGTTTGAATGATGCATTATCACTTCGTACTGAAGCTCGTGGTACTTATGATTTTGATGAGAAATACTGGCGTTATACAGCTCTTGCTGGTTTAAACGTAGTTCTTGGTGGTCACTTGAAGCCTGCTGCTCCTGTAGTAGAAGTTGCTCCAGTTGAACCAACTCCAGTTGCTCCACAACCACAAGAGCTAACTGAAGACCTTAACATGGAACTTCGTGTGTTCTTTGATACTAACAAATCAAATATCAAAGACCAATACAAGCCAGAAATCGCTAAAGTTGCTGAGAAGTTAACTGAATACCCTAACGCTACTGCACGTATCGAAGGTCACACAGATAACACTGGTCCACGTAAGTTAAACGAACGTTTATCTTTAGCTCGTGCTAATTCTGTTAAATCAGCTCTTGTAAACGAATACAACGTTGATGCATCTCGTTTGTCTACTCAAGGTTTCGCTTGGGATCAACCGATTGCTGACAACAAAACTAAAGAAGGCCGTGCTATGAACCGTCGTGTATTCGCGACAATCACTGGTAGCCGTACTGTAGTTGTTCAACCTGGTCAAGAAGCGGCAGCTCCTGCAGCAGCTCAATAATTTGAGTTCTTGAACAGTAAAAAAGCGACTCGTTAGAGTCGCTTTTTTTATTGCGATTTTTAAAATATTTAATCATTTCTATGTCTCCTTCATAATAATTTCTTTTGTTTACTGTCTAAAATATTTACCAATCACCCTTTCTCAATTGCTGTTTAGTATCTTGTCTATCTCTACGATGTTGGGCACGCGGCTTTTCCGTTTCATGCATCCCGCCTTTGTGAAGTAAAGGAGAAAGAGCTACTTGATTACGGACTTTGATCTTTGACATTTCTTTAATTTTCATATTTTAACCCTTAATACATAAAACTTGTTTAAGTGTGTGGACAACTTCAATGAGGTCAGCCTGATTTGCCATGACTTTATCAATATCTTTATAAGCACTTGGGATTTCATCGACAACCCCACTGTCTTTACGGCATTCAATACCTTGGGTTTGTTCAATAAGATCTTGCTGGTTAAAAAGATTTTTTGCCCTGCTTCGACTCATCTTACGACCTGCGCCATGAGAACAAGAACAAAATGACTCAGCATTTGCTTTACCTCTAACGATATAAGATCTTGCTCCCATTGAACCTGGGATAATGCCTAATTCATCTAAACCCGCACGAATTGCGCCTTTTCGGGTAATCAATAAATTTTCACCAAAATGTGTTTCACGGCTTACATAATTATGATGACAATTAATAGCCTCTTTTGTCATTTGAAAAGAAGGTAGAAAAGGGCGAATTGCCTCTAATATTAATCGCATCATTTCTTTGCGATTTTCAAAAGCATATTCTTGAGCCCATTCTACCGCTTCCACATAATCATCGAAGCTTTTTGAGCCTTCGGCAAAATAACTCAAATCTTTATCAGGTACATGACCAAAACGATGCTGAGCTTCTTTCTTGGCTAACTCAATAAAATAAGTGCCAATAACGTTACCAAGTCCTCTGCTACCCGAATGCAGCATAATCCATACGTCTTGATTTTCATCAATACAGAGCTCGATAAAGTGGTTGCCGCCACCTAAAGTGCCCAATTGTTTTTGCCATGTCGCATCAAATTGTCGGAGCATCCGGACAAGACCAGGATGCTTTTTGATAATCGGCTCTAAGCTTTTCTCAAGTGGAGTAATGCTTGAAGCTTTTGCCTTGACCTGTTTATGTAAGGCAAATCCAACGGGGACTTTGCGCTCAATAGCATCGCGTAAACGACTTAAACTATCTGGCAATTGAGAAGCCTTTAGACTTAAACGAATTGCATTCATCCCACAGCCAATATCTACGCCTACAGCAGCAGGAATAATGGCATGTTTAGTCGGAATAACACTTCCTACTGTAGCGCCTTTCCCGACATGAACATCTGGCATAACTGCAATATGAGAATAGATAAATTGCAACTGAGCCATTTTCTTGAGTTGTTCAATACTTTCACTATCTATATCTTGAGTGAAAATTTTAACGGGAACACCATACAGTGCCTCCTCGTTTAATATTTTTTGTATGCCCATAATTTTTTCTCTTATTTTTGTCCGAGCAGGCATAAAAAAACCTAGCGAATGCTAGGTCTTAAATTTGAGCATTCGGACAAGTGAAGTGAATTTGTACACTTGTCCGTGAGCTGACATCGTGCCAAATTATTTAGTCTGTTTTACCTTGTAGTGTTGGCATGATGTCCTCCTTATTTAAAAGTGCCGTTGAAAATCTGAACGGAATTTTACGCTTTTTTAATCAAAGATCAAGTTTTTGATCTTTGATTAACTTTAAATTACCTATTGGAACTGACTTTTAATCTTGTTCAGGTTTGACGTTCATCTGATCATAAGGGATGAGTTTGGTTTTATTTTTCCACTTATAGCCTAACCAGATAATTAAGAACAATGGCAAGCTAATATAGGTTGAAAGTAGGCCTAACCAGTCAATTTTTCCACCTAAAATGGCTTGATAGTTTTGTCCCAAAATAATGATTGAACATAGGATAAATGCAAACCAAGGTGCAAATGGGAAAAATTTGGCACGGTATGCTAAATCTTCTAATTTATAGCCTTGAGCAATATAACCTTTGCGGAAACGATAGTGCGAAATAGCAATTCCTAGCCAAACAATAAAACCGCACATACCTGACATATTGAGTAGCCAGTTAAATACTTGCTTTTCACCAATAAAGGTTGTTAAAAAACAAAATGCAGCAATAAATGTTGTGGCATATAGTGCATTCATCGGAACGCCACGACCATCAAGTTTTGCAAACCACCTTGGAGCACGGCCTTCTTGAGCCATTTTAAATAACATACGGGTTGAAGAATACATGCCCGAGTTACCTGCAGATAAAATAGCGGTAAGAATGACAGCATTCATTAAACCAGCAGCAAAGGCAAAGCCAACTCTTTCATAGAGTAAGGTAAATGGAGAAAGCGCAATATTTTCAGTGGTAGCAGCTTGCAACAAATTTGGGTCATCATAGGCAATGAGAGTGCCGATAATGAAAATACATAAGATATAAAACAGTAAGATTCGCCAGAAAATCTGTTTGATTGCAAGTGGAATCGTTTTCTTTGGATCTTTTGATTCACCAGCAGCAACGCCAACCATCTCAGTTCCTTGGAAAGAGAATCCGGCAATCATTGCAACACCGATCATTGCCTGTAAACCACCTACAAAAGGTGCTTCTTTATAGGTCCAGTTTCCAAAAGCTGCGACACCTGGAGTTAGCATAATCTTAATGATCATGGCTAAACCAATGATAATAAAGGCAACGATGGCGATCACTTTTACCATAGAGAACCAGAATTCGCTTTCGCCGAATCCCTTTACTGTCATGGCATTAATCATAAAGATAACGATAAGGAACAGGGCACTCCAATAGAATCCTGGTATATCAGGGAACCAGAATTTCATAATAAACTGAACTGCAACAAGTTCGAATGCAACCGTAATTGCCCAGTTGTACCAGTAGTTCCAGCCTAGAGCGAAACCAAAGCCCTCTTCGACATAGCGACTGCCGTATGTAAAAAAAGCACCAGAAGTTGGGGTGTGGGTTGCAAGCTCACCTAAGCTGGTCATTAAGAAGTAAATCATAATACCAATGAGAGAGTAGGCGAGTAGCGCTCCACCCGGACCAGCATTTGCAATGGTTGATCCAGAAGCAAGGAAGAGGCCTGTACCAATGGAACCACCAATGGCGATCATATTCAGATGACGAGCCCCAAGCTTACGCTGGAGTTTTTCAGGAGCATGTGTTTCGCTCATGGAGATTCCTTACATAGTTTGTTATGCACAGGCATATAACACCTTAAAGCCTTGAAGATCAGTTTTAATCTGGCACTGACCAAAGTGCTTCTCAATTAAGATCGGATAGTTTAAAAAACGGTTTGCTACAATCCATAGCTCACCTGATGCCTTTAAATGTTTTTTAGCGTTCTGGCAGAGTCCTTCACTTGCATCATAGTTGGTATGAATACCTTGATGAAAAGGAGGATTACTGACAATGGCATCGAGTTCTGTTGGAGCGTCTGCAATACCTATAACGGGCTGCAATCTCAACTGGTCTGAACCTATTCCATTTCGACTAAAAGTCATTTCCGTTGACCGTAAAGCGAAAGCATCAATATCTAGGGCGTGAATAATATTACTTGAATTTATTTTTGCCAAATAGCAACTGATAATTCCAGCACCACACCCGAAGTCGGCAATTCTACCTGATTTCACCTGATTAAGATAAGGGAGTAAAACAGCAGTTCCGACATCTAGATGATTTTGGCTAAAGACACCGGGTAGGGCGCAAATCGTAAGCTCTTGTTCATTCACTTGAACAGTATAAGTTTTAAGCCAGCTTTCCAGAGGTTTGATCTTTTCAGTTTTCTCAATCTTTAAATGCCACAGCTGACAGTGGCGGGCACTATCAAGTTTTAGTACTTTGCCGAAGTTTTGTAATTGTTTGGCGGCTCTTTCTACGCCACCCTTTTTTTCACCGACTAAAAAAACAGCTTGATCGGTTTTAAGATGACTCATCACTCCATGCAATATGTAATTCAAGAGCTCTTTAGATTTTGGAACAAAAATGATTGCTTGGTCGAATTCTTGTGATGGAAACTCAACTGAGAAGTGTGCTTCTGTTCCACTATTAATAAATCCCTGATAGTCGGCATGGTTCCATGTCCAGACTGACGCATCAGTCCCAGTGGGTAATTGACTGACTAAGGCATCATTCGGTGCATTAATTAACAAGATTCTACCTTTTAAATAGTCTTGCTGTCTTAATACCACTTCACTTCTAGGATCCATGTACATCTCTCATGAAGAAGAATGCCCAGTGGGAGCTGGGCAGTAATCAAAATTAAAAGTTAGTTATTTATGAGTTTCAGGAAGCACGACATTTAAAATCAATGCTGCTATACCACCTGTTGCCACGCCAGAGCTAAAAATATTTTTAAATAATTCTGGAAGGTGCTCTAAAATTTGAGGAACTTGAGCAACACCTAAACCTAATGCAAGTGAGATGGCAATAATTAATAATGCTCGGCGATCAAGATGAACTGAAGACAGTATATTAATACCTGATGCAGCCACTGCACCGAACATTACCATAACAGCGCCACCTAACACCGCTTGAGGAACTGCTTGTATCACACCAGCTACCGCAGGAAATAGACCTAATAAAATCAGTAAAATGGCAATCCAGATACCTACATAGCGGCTAGCAACCCCAGTTAATTGAATTACACCATTATTTTGAGCGAAAACAGAACTAGGGAACGTGTTAAATAATCCTGCCAATAAAGAGTTTGCACCATTAACTAACACGCCACCTTTAATACGCTGCATCCATACTGGACCATTAACAGGTTGGTTGGAAAGTTTACTAGTTGCTGTCACATCACCAATTGCTTCTAAAGAGGTCACCAAATAAATGAATGCCATTGGAATGAACAATCCCCAAGAGAAGCTCAAACCAAAGTGCATTGGTGTCGGAATTTGTACGAGTGGCGTATCTTTAATACCAGAGAAATCTAGATGTCCCATAAATCCAGCAAGAATGTAACCACTTACTAAAGCGATTAAAATAGCTGAGCTTTTAATCCAAACCACTCGAATACGATTTAGAACAACAATAATGGCAAGTACGGTACATGACATAATAAGGTTGTCTGCACTTGCAAAAGTATGATCTTGCATGGCTTGGTAGCCACCACCCATACTAATCAAGCCTTCTTTAATAAGTGTTAAGCCAATTAATAGAACAACAATACCGGTCACCAAAGGAGTAATTAGTCTTTTTACCCATGGAAGAATTTGCGAAACACCCATTTCAATGAAGGAACCTGCAATGACCACACCAAATATTGCAGCCATGACTTGGTTTACAGGTGTTCCTGCGGCAACCATTGCACTACCAATCCCAATAATAGGACCAATAAAGTTAAAGCTTGTGCCTTGAACAATAAGAAGACCGGCACCAAATGGACCAACTTTTTTACATTGTAAAAATGTAGCAATGCCCGAAATCACCAAAGACATCGATAAAATCATGTTAGTTTCAGTGCGTGAAACACCTAAAGCTAAACAAATTAAAAGGCCAGGCGTAACAATTGGTACAATAATCGCAAGCAAATGTTGAAAAGCTGCTAAAAAAGCTATCAACGGTTTTGGCCGATCATTTAAGCCATAAACAAGGTCTAAATGGTCTTGGGAATGTTGACTGGACATGGGTGTAGGTACGCCGCAATTTCGCAAATTGGCGCTATTCTAATCGAGATAACTATCTTTACAAAACGAAATACAGGCTATTAGAAATTTTTTTGTCAATGTCAATAAACTGTCACTACTCAAGAGTAGTGTTTTTCTGTATAATTTGCCCTCAAATTTCAGGCGTTTCGAATTTTCATGTCAGATATCAAAAATCTCCGTAATATCGCAATTATTGCGCACGTCGACCACGGGAAAACCACACTTGTCGATAAACTTCTTCAGCAATCAGGTGCTCTCGGTGACCGAGCAGGCGAGATTGAGCGTGTCATGGACTCGAACGCGCTTGAAAGTGAACGTGGTATTACCATTCTTGCAAAGAACACTTCTATTACTTGGTTAGATAAGCGTACTGATACAACTTACCGTATCAACATCGTTGACACCCCGGGACATGCCGACTTCGGTGGTGAAGTAGAACGTGTATTGTCGATGGTTGACTGCGTATTACTGCTCGTTGATGCTCAAGAAGGTCCAATGCCACAAACTCGCTTTGTAACTCAAAAAGCGTTTGCTCGTGGTTTAAAACCAATCGTTATTATTAACAAAGTTGACAAGCCAAGTGCGCGTCCAGACTGGGTTATTGATCAAGTATTTGATTTATTTGATAACCTTGGTGCAACTGATGAACAATTGGATTTCCCAATCGTTTATGCATCAGGTTTACGTGGTGTTGCAGGTCCTGCACCTGAAGAACTTGCGGAAGACATGACGCCGTTGTTTGAAACGATTGTAGACATCGTTGAACCACCAGCAGTTGATGCTGACGGTCCATTCCAAATGCAGATTTCTTCACTTGACTATAACAGCTTCGTAGGTGTTATCGGTGTTGGTCGTATTCAACGTGGTTCAGTAAAATTAAATACTCCTGTTACTGTAATTGACAAAGAAGGCAATACACGTAACGGCCGTATCTTAAAAATCATGGGTTACCATGGTTTAGAGCGTATTGATGTTGATTCAGCATCTGCTGGTGATATCGTATGTATTACTGGTATCGATGCGCTTAACATTTCTGACACGATTTGTGATCCGAAAAATGTTGAAGCATTACCAGCTTTATCTGTAGATGAACCTACAGTATCTATGACATTCCAAGTAAACAATTCTCCGTTTGCTGGTAAAGAAGGTAAGTTCGTAACTTCACGTAATATCCGTGAACGTCTAGATCGCGAATTAATCCATAACGTAGCTTTACGTGTTGAAGATACTGACAGTCCAGACCGTTTCAAAGTATCTGGTCGTGGTGAACTTCATCTTTCAGTTCTAATTGAAAACATGCGTCGTGAAGGTTTCGAAATGGGCGTGTCACGTCCACAAGTAATCATGAAAGAAATCGACGGTGAAAAACAAGAGCCTTACGAAAACGTAACTTTTGACGTTGAAGAACAGCACCAAGGTTCTGTTATGGAACAAATGGGCTTCCGTAAAGGCGAAATGACCAATATGGAAGTTGACGGTAAAGGCCGTATCCGTATTGAAGCAACTGTTCCTTCACGTGGTTTGATCGGTTTCCGTTCTGAATTCTTGACCATGACTTCTGGTACAGGGATCATGACATCAAGTTTCTCGCATTATGGTCCAGCAAAAGCAGGTACTGTTGCGAAACGTCAAAATGGTGTATTGATTTCAATGGTTCAAGGTACTTGCTTGGGCTATGCATTATTTACACTTCAAGACCGTGGTCGTTTATTCGCGAAACCACAGTTAGAAGTATATGAAGGCATGATCATCGGTATTAACTCTCGTTCAGATGACATGGTTGTTAACCCAACTAAAGCGAAACAGTTAACTAACGTTCGTGCATCTGGTACTGATGAAGCATTAACTTTAACACCTGCAATGGAATACACGCTTGAACAAGCGCTTGAATTCATTGAAGATGATGAATTAGTTGAAGTTACTCCAAAATCAATTCGTATCCGTAAGCGTTACTTGACTGAAAACGAACGTAAACGTAACCGTGATAAATAATTTTTCTTAAGTGAAAAAGAAAAAACCGCTAAATTAATTTAGCGGTTTTTTTAATCGTTATATTTGCAATTAAACTAAGCTTAAAATCATATTTTTCTTCTCAGTTAATATGTTGTTAAAGTGTGAAATAACTTTCTTTTTTTGATAAAAATATTAAATTATCAATATCATGGCGAGTACTATCTAAATGGATAAGATGCCAATGAAAAAGAAAAATATAACGTGTTTTAACCCCCGACATCTGGAGATGTTTAGATGAGTATTATTCAAGAATTTAAAGAATTTGCCGTGAAAGGCAATATGATGGATTTAGCCATTGGTGTGATTATTGGTGGTGCTTTTGGCAAAATCGTAGACTCTTTAGTAAAAGATATTATCATGCCGCTTATCACTGTAATTACGGGTGGTGGTGTTGATTTTTCGCAGAAATTCATTGTTCTAGGAGCAAACCCTGCCAATCTGCAATCTTTAGATGCTTTGCAAAAAGCAGGTATCAATGTTTTAACCTATGGTAATTTCCTCACCATTTTAATCAACTTTATTATTTTGGCTTGGGTTGTGTTCTTAATGGTGAAATTATTAAACAGACTTCGCCGTGATAAGAACGAGCCAGAAGCTCCAGCTGCAACTCCTGAAGATATTCAATTATTGCGTGAAATTCGTGATGAGTTGAAAAAGCAAGCTTAACAATATTTTGAATTAATAAAAAACGGTACTTAAGGTGCCGTTTTTTATTACTAAGTATTTTATGTTGGAGTAAAGATATTGATAAAATTGAAAGGCTATCGATAAGTTCAATTACACATATTGTAAAAGGGGTATAAATAAATGAATCAGCTTTTTGTGTATGGAACCTTATGCCCAAATAAAGCAAATGCTCATATTTTAGAGCAGATTGGCGGTAACTGGATAAAAGCCAGTGTGCGTGGTGTGATTCATATTTTAGATTGGGGACCCGACAAAGGCTTAAAAGCAATTGTTTTAGACGCAAAAGCCGATTGGGTAGAGGGTTATCTGTTTAGCACAGAAAAACTGGCAGAAAACTGGCAGATGCTTGATGATTTTGAAGGTTTTCAATATCAACGTGTCATAGCAGATGTGAAGCTTGAGTCGGGTGAACAGATCAAAGCTTGGACATATCAACTGAATGCACAGGCTCAAGCTTCCAAAAACTACAATTAAAATAATGGAATCAACGTTAGCTACTCATTCTGAATTTAACTTCTAAAAGATGATAACCAAATTGGCTTTTTATTGGTCCTTGTAGTACACGCTCAGCGGCTGTAAATACCACTTTATCAATCACTGGTACCAGCTGTCCTTTTTTGACTTCGCCTAATTCACCACCGCGTTTTGCTGAATTACAAGTTGAATATTGCTTGGCAAGTTTGGCAAAGTCAGCACCACTTTGTAGCTTCTTTTTTAACTGTTCAGCTAAGTCTTTATCTTTGACCAGAATATGTCGGACGATTGCTGTTTGCATTATGACTTCCTCTGAAAATTAGAGCTTATTGGGCTTTTTGAGGGGTTGGCACTCTGGGCAAAATACACTTGCACGTTGTCCAAGTTTCAAGTTTTCTAATGTGGTTTCACAGTTAACACACATCTGTCCGGCACGTCCATACGCCAAAAGGGTCTGTTGGAAATAACCATTTTCACCCATGGCATTGCTGTAATCACGTAAGGTCGAACCACCCAAATCAATAGCAGATTTTAAAATCCGTTTAATCTCGATAACTAGCTTTTCAATCTGCTGAAAACTTAAGTCGCCAGCTGGCTGAGCAGGGTGAACTCCGACATTAAATAAACTTTCAGTTGCATAAATATTGCCAACACCAACCACAACATGATTATCCATAAGTGCAATTTTTGTGCCGACAGATTTATTTTTAAGTTTTGAAGCTAAATATTCTGCATTAAAGTCAGTACTTAAAGGCTCGGGCCCTAAAGTATCAATTAACTTCCCTTGTGTTTCAGAGTTTAGCCAGAGAATGCAGCCAAAGCGACGCGGGTCATGATAACGTAACTCATGTTCCTCAAAGCGAATGATGAAGTGATCATGTTTTCTCAGCTCATCATTTGGCTGACACAAGCGGAAGCTGCCTGACATTCCTAAATGCCAAAGCATTTGATCTTGTTCAAAGTTTGCCAAGATATATTTTGAGCGTCGATTTAATCCAATAAGACGTTGCCCAACAAGTTTTTGAACATCATCTGGTATTGCCCAGCGTAAGCTCGGGTTACGTACTTCTACACTTTGAACTTTTTGATTCAATAAGGGAAATAAACTGGTTTTAGTTGTTTCGACTTCGGGTAACTCAGGCATCGCCAACTCGCAGAATTAACAGATATACTGGAATAATCAAGTATATCGTGTGGTATGTAATATTTCAGAGATTACTATGTCAGATATTTTACCATTAAGCTGGTTTCAACGTGAAACTTCACAGGTTGCTCATGATTTAATCGGATGCGTGTTATGTAAGCGACAAGCTGATGGACACGTCATTCGATGTACGATTACCGAAACCGAAGCTTATTTAGGAATTCGAGACAAAGCTTGCCATAGCTACAATGATAAACGTACAGCTCGAACAGACGTGATGTATGGTTTAGGTGGCACGATTTATGTCTATTTAATTTATGGCATGTATGAAATGCTCAACCTCATTACTCAGACAGAAGGTATCCCTGAAGGGGTAATGATTCGTTCTGCATTTTTGAATGGTGCTTCAACCAAAAAAGAATATAAGCTTTTAGCTGGACCTGGAAAACTCACAGGATATTTAGGCATTGACCGTAGTTTAAAAGGCCAAACTTTAGGTGAAGAATCTGGGCTATGGATTGAAGCAGCATCCACTCAGCCTGAAGTGGTGATGACACCGCGTATCGGAATTGATTATGCCGAAGAAGCAAAAGAGTGGCTTGAGCGATATTGCTGGAAAGATCATCTGTCTTTAAGTCGTTAATTAAACTAGGTAGTAAGTTCTTAGATAGTGATTAAGTGTGTTCCAGATTTAAAACAATGCAGAGCGAATTCAATATCCAGACAAGACACTGCTTTTTGTTATCATAACTACAATATAAATAAAGGAAATAAGCATGTCCTTATTACGCTTAGACCGACTTCATTACTGTATTTTGATGAGTATGGGTTGTATTTCTAGCCCACTTGTTTGGGCAGATGACTTAGCTCAAGACATTACGGTATTGCCAACTTTACATGTTGAAGCAACGCGTACCGATACAACCTATTTGCAAACACCAGCTTCAGTTTTTAGAGTTGATGCGCCTCAAGCGGATACTTCCTCACAAGTAAATTTAACTGAAGTTGTAAAAGGCATACCGAGTTTACAGATTCGTAATCGTGAAAATTATGCACAAGATTTACAGCTCTCCATGCGTGGTTTTGGTGCACGTTCAACTTTTGGTGTTCGAGGTATTCGCCTGTATGTGGATGGTATTCCTGCAACAATGCCGGATGGACAAGGCCAAACGTCTAATATCGATTTAAGTAGTCTGGACCATGTTGAAGTTCTAACAGGACCTTTTTCTTCACTTTATGGAAACTCATCGGGTGGGACGATTTTAACTTCTACTAAAGAGGGGCAAGGCAAAGATTCAATTGAGTTGAGCTATTCGGGAGGCAGTCACGATAAAAGCCGAGCAGGACTCGTGCTACAAGGTGGGGGAAAGGGTGCGAATGAACCAAGTTATGTTATTAGTTCATCATACTTCGATACTGATGGTTACCGAGAACATAGCGGTGCAGAAAAAGTACTAAATAATGCAAAGCTCAGTTGGAATCTTGATGATGGCAGCAAAATTAACTGGGTGACCAACTATGTCAAAATCCATGCGGATGATCCACAGGGTCTAACTCATGACCAGTGGAATGCGAACCCAAAGCAACAAGTTCCATTTTTAAAGCAATTTAATGTCCGTAAAGATATTGAACAAACTCAAACTGGCGTGACGTGGTCTAAGCCGATTAATGATAAAAATGAACTCTATGCCATGGCATATTTAGGTAATCGCCAAGTTACTCAATATCAATCTATTCCTAAATCAACACAAGATGCCAGCATCAATCATGCAGGTGGCGTGATTGATTTTGAGCGTAATTATTATGGTGCTGATTTCCGTTGGACGGGTAAAGAGTTACTTCCCAATACGACTGTAAGTGTCGGTGTTGCACTTGATACAATGGATGAAGACCGCAAAGGTTTTGAAAACTTTAACTTAGTAAACGGTCAACCTTCTTATGGTGTCAAAGGTAATTTACGCCGTGATGAAGATAATACTTTGTGGAATATCGACCCATACTTACAAGCATCTTGGCAGTTCTTACCAACATGGCGTTTAGATACGGGTGTACGCTATAGCAATGTCCATTATAAGTCGGAAGATCGCTATTTAAGTAATGGCGACGATAGCGATAAAACTGATTACGATAAAGTATTACCGTCAGCTGCTTTAAGTTGGCAAATTTTACCTGAACTTATGGCGTATGTGAGTTATGCGAAAGGTTTTGAAACACCGACATTTACTGAAATGGCATATCGTCCAGATGGTTTGAGTGGTTTTAATTTTGGTTTAACAGCATCAACAAGTGATACCTATGAAACAGGTTTAAAGTCACAAAATCATTTGGGTGATTTTACTTTGGCAGTTTTCCAAACTAAAACTAAAGATGACATTGTTTCAGCAGGGAATTCTAACGGCCGTTCAACGTTCCGTAATGCAGATAAAACCTTACGTGAAGGTGTTGAGTTTGCTTGGAATAAAAAGTTGTGGCGAGATTTAACAGCGACTGCGAGCTATACATATTTGGATGCAACTTTTGATGCGGATATTCCAGCCTCAGGAAGTGTTGCTCAAATTCCATCAGGGAATGCCATCCCAGGTATTGCTAAAAATCAGGCTTATGCATCTTTGGCTTGGCAACCATCGCACGGTCTATATGGTGGTGTAGATGTACAGTATATGGATAAAGTATACGTGAATGATACCAACAGTGACGCAGCGCCAAGCTACAGTGTAACCTCAGCTAATGTTGGTTATGCATGGGTAATGGGCGACTGGAAAGTGAATAGCTTTGCCCGTGTTGATAACCTATTTGATAAAAACTATGCAGGTTCAGTGATCGTAAATGACGGTAATGGACGCTACTTTGAGCCAGCGGATGGACGTAACTGGAGTGCAGGTTTACGTGTAATTAAGCAATTCTAGGAATTAAAAATGGCAAAATTATTTGAAACGGTTAACTTTAGTTCACTACAACTGGTCAATAGAATTGTAATTGCCCCAATGTGCCAATATTCGGCAACAGATGACGGTGAAGTGACCTATTGGCATGAACAGCAATGGGCAAATTATGCATTATCTGGTGCAGGGCTTTGTATTGTAGAGGCGACTGCGGTACAAGCTGAGGGACGTATTAGTTATGCGGACCTTGGACTTTGGAATGATCAGCAACGTGACCAAATCAAAACGTTATTGGGGAAAGTTAGAACACTTTCACCCATGCCATTTGGAATTCAGTTAGCGCATGCAGGTCGTAAGGCTTCTACTGAAAAACCATGGTTAGGGAAAGGGCAAATTGCAAAAGATCAGCCACATGGTTGGCAAACTGTTGCCCCAAGTGAAAGTACCTTTTCCGTTCATGATGCTGCACCGCATGCTTTAACCATTGATGAAATTAAACAAGTTCAACAAGACTTTGCAGCAGCAGCAAAACGTGCCGTAGAAGCTGGCTTTGAGTTAATCGAAGTTCACGCTGCGCATGGTTACTTATTACATCAATTCTTATCGCCAATTGCGAATCAGCGAACTGATGAATATGGTGGTTCTTTAGAAAACCGTATGCGCATGACACTTGAGGTTCTTCAGGCGATTAAACTTGCTGTTCCTCCTGGTTATCCAGTGGGAGTTAGATTGTCTGCGACCGACTGGTTGGACGGTGTAGAACACTGGGATGTTGAATCTACCGTTGGTTTATCAAAAGCTTTAGAGCAGTTGGGCGCAGCCTATGTGCATGTGTCTAGTGGTGGTTTGCACGAGCACCAATCTATTCAGATTGGAGCTGGCTACCAAGTTCCTTTTGCTGAACAAGTCAAAAAGCATGTGTCTATTCCAGTCATTGCTGTAGGGCTGATTACCGAACCTGAACAAGCAGAAAGTATCCTTACTTCGCATCAGGCCGATGCAATTGGTCTTGCTCGTGCCATGTTATATGACCCAAGATGGCCTTGGCATGCAGCAGCGGCTTTAGGCGCGGAAGTTAAAATAGCACCTCAATATTTACGTTGCCAACCTCACGGGGTAAAACAGCTTTTTAATTCTTTTTAACTGTATCGGGCAAAGTCATCTTTGCCCGTTTTTCTTTAGATGAGTGAGGTCGTTCGGTGGTTTTTCAGGTTATTTTGCCTATCTTGATATTGCTATTGATAGGCTATGTTTGTGTTCTCATCAAATTGGTAACGCCTGAACAGATCCGGGCACTTAGCGCATTTGTGATTAAAATTTCTTTGCCAGCTTTTTTAATTCATTCTTTAGCAAATAAAAACTTACAAGACATTTGGCATCCTGCTTATTTTGTTGCTTATGGCGGTGGCTCTTTAATTTTATTTTTCTTAGCTTTTATTCTTTATCGAAAATATTTTAAAAATAGTTTAACCCATAGCGCCGTAATTGCGATGGGCGCTTCGATGTCCAATACTGGGTTCATGGGAACTGCTATTTTGACTATGTTGATTGGCAATCACGCTGCGATTTATATTTCTTTAACGTTAATCATTGAAAATTTATTGATTGTGGCACTCATGCTGATTTTGGCCGAAGCTGGCTTACATCAACAACAGAATCTTTTACCGCTTTTAAAACAAACCTTTTTGAATTTACTCAAGAATCCAGTGATTATCGCTATTTTGGTTGGGATGGGATGTATTCTTTTAGATGTTAACCTTCCTACGACTCTTGATCAGTCTTTAGAGTTACTTGGGCGCACGGCATCACCTTTGGCTTTGTTTGCAATTGGGGGAAGCTTAGTTGGAATTGGAATTACAACAGTAAACATGCAAAGTGTTTTATTGGCGACATTTAAAGTTATCCTGATGCCATCTGTTATTTTTGCACTCTTTTTAATCACTCCAGATGTAAGCCGTGAAATGCTTTACGCTGGAACATTAATTGCTGCTTTACCGATGCCAATTGCTTTTGGAATTTTTGGACAAGCATATGGTTTAAATGAAAAGGCCTTAACACCTTTAATGATTAGTACAGTTGTTGGTTTTATTGGGGTGAGCGGACTTATTGCTTTGTGGTGGTAAATTAAAAAGCCCCTTCCGGGGCTTAAGTCATTCACTATTTTTTCGGGGCTGGTTGTGCTGGAGCAGTGGCTGGTTGTTTACTTTTTTCTGCAATAATTTTATCAACCGAAGCTAAAGATTCTCTAGCATTCGGAACATTTTGGTTAGCTAACTCAGTAAAAATCTTTTTAGCCTGTGGCAAATTTTGCGGAATGATATTGCCATTGGCCATCATGGTCGCTAAAGCCATAGAAGCTGGTGCATAACCTTTTTGTGCAATTGATTGTAAGGACTCAATGCCTTGACGTTTCATGAGTGGGTTTTTATTTTCCACACCTTGGCTAATATCATAAAGCGCTTTGACCTGAATCGCTGGGTAGTTGCCCTTTCTAATTAAAGGCGCTAACTTTTGCAGAGCGATTTGATGTGATTGCGGTTTTTTCTGAGCAAATAAAATCGTAGCAATTTTTACAGTCGCATCATCAGAACCTTGAGCCGATGCTTTTTGAATATATTGACTGAATTTGTTGCTATCTTTGGCAACGCCTAGTTCACCTGTCTCATAGATTTGAGCGAGTGTATAACTCGCTTGGGCATAACCTTTATTTGAGGCATCTTCATAATACTTAAGGGCTTTAGAAGAATCTTTTGCTGTTCCTTGCCCAGTTTGGGTCATATAGCCTAAGTTATAGATGGCTTGAGCATTACCTGTTTGAGCTAGGCGTTGCATTTCCTGAAATGCGGCTGGGTAATTTTTTGCTGCATACAGTTGTTCAGCTTGTTTAAAAGCATCTGTTTTAGCAGCAGTCGTAGTGTTATCTGCCGCAAAAATTGATGCACTTGAAAGGGTGATTAGGCTTGCGATTAGTAATTTCTTCATTTCTTTTTAACCTTTTACTTCGTAGCTACATCATTCCATTGATGCATTAAATAGTTTCAAGTTCTCATCATAAATCTTGAACGCTGAAAGTAAACAGCCGATTTGTATATGAAGCACTGCACTTTGGGCAAATTGTGGAGAAAAAATACCCACTCATGTCAATAAACCATAGTGGGTAAGATTCTTATTTTGCTGACTTGAGTAATGCTTCAATTTGTTTAGCATCACTCGGTACACCCGAGATTCTTTGACCATCTTGCAAGAATAGGGTAGGCGTTCCATCAATATTTAATTTATTACCTAAAGCTATGTTTTTCTGGATTGGTGTCGAACAGTTTTTGCTGGTCGTAGGTAGCTTGCGGTTAAGCATATAGTTGGTCCATGCCTCTGCCGGATTCTTTGAACACCAGATTTGATTTGAAACTTTTTCGGCGTTCGGATGCAGACTGGTAAGAGGGTAAAGGAAGACATATACCGTTACGTTATCAACCCCAACCATATTTTGTTCTAAGTGTTGGCAATATGGGCAGTCAGGATCGCTAAAGATATAGATCGTGCGTTCGCCTTTTCCTTTTACATATTTAATCGCTTGATTGAGCGGTAAGCTTTTAACATCAATCTTACCCAATTCAGCAATTCGCTCATCAGTCATATTTTTTTGTTGTTTAATGTCGACTAAATTACCTACAAAAAAATACTTGGCTTCTTGATTGGTATAGACAATACGACCACTTGTATACACTTCATAAATGCCTTGTACAGGAGATTGATAAACACCCTTTACAGGCAAATCGGGATAATTTGTCTTAAGATTTTGTTCAAGTGTTTTAACATCAGCATGAGCAGAACCGAAAATAGCCAAACTCAACATGAGTGTAGCAAGTTTAGTCTTCATCTTTTTTCTCTTTAATTTCAACAGGGTTAATGATGGCATATAAAACTTAAAAAATTGACGTTCTAATTTAATGAATTCATTAGTATTTTGTATCTATAAAAAAGCCCACAAGTTTATAGGTGGGCTTTCCAGCTTAAACAAATAATGAGTTATTGTGGTCTGGCAACATCACCGCTTAAGGCTTCAGGTAAATCAAGAACTTGAAGGCCCAGCTCTTCTAGAGCAGCAGGTTTAGCCACAACTAAAGCAAGATAACCTTCCTCATTTGCAACACTATTGACGACTTCAATATCGTTATGGAGTTGAGCTTTCGCCGCAGGTGCTTCACCTGTACCTTGCACTAGATGTAACCAGTGTTTTGGTTTTGCTTTAAACCAAAGGCGCGCCACAATTTCCTGACCTAGGTAACAGCCCTTATCGTAATTAACGCCTTCGCGTTGGTGCAAACGTAATTCTTGAGGTTGAAACTCGTGTTCTGTTGCCTGTGTAATCCAAGCTTGGCCAGAAAGAATAGCTTGTTTTTGCCATTCAGAAATATCAGTTTCTAGTGCAGAAAACTCAGTCTGATGACCAGAGATTTTTGGAAAAGCAGGACCTTGTTCATTCAAAGTCATTTTCGAAAAAGCACCAAATTTTTTAATATGTTTGGCAAACTCTTCTGCTTGATCTTGAGCAACTACAATTTCAAAACTTTCAGCATTAATCTTTTTTAACCACAAGCCAAAGTGGATACGACCTTTAAGATCACAGATGGCTGTATAGCGTGTTTCATTTTCAGCTAAACGTTCAGTATCTACAGTAACTTGGCCTTGTAAAAACTTTTGTGCATCTACACCGTTTAAAGCATATGAGGAGAAAGCGAGCAGACTCATGATTAATCTCAAATTCAATATGTTTCTTTATGATTGCCGACTATTTTGCTCCATTTTTACTAAAAAATCAGCCATAGTTTTTGTATTTTGATTTTGCATAAAAGATAGCTTTTTTGTTTAAAAAAACACCAAAAATATACGTTCGGATGAATCCTAAGGTTTAAGCTAATAGCCATAATTTCGATAATTCAAAGGAAATTAAAATAAGGAGAATAATGATGGCAACAGGTACAGTGAAATTTCATCGAGTGTTTAAGGCACCAGCCGAGCGTGTTTATCGTGCATTTTTAGATCCAGACGCTTTAGTAAAGTGGTTACCACCTCATGGTTTTACCGCAAAGGTTCATAGTTTTGATTCAAGTGTGGGTGGCTCATATAAAATGAGTTTTACCAATTTTTCGACAGGTTCAACACATGCTTTTGGTGGAACCTATGTTGAATTAGTTCCAAATGAATTAATTCGCTATAACGACCAATTTGATGACCCAAATTTACCCGGTACGATGCAGGTCACCATTACATTAAAAACGGTATTGGTAGGTACAGAAGTACACATTACGCAAGAAGGAATACCTGAAGTTATTCCTGTAGAAGCGTGCTATTTGGGATGGCAAGAATCCTTATCTTTACTTACCTTATTAGTTGAAGCTGAAATCCCAGATCAATAAAGTCACTCTATTTTCTTATAAAAGAGTAGGTCACGCGACCTACTCTTAACATAGCTCTAGTTGGTTTTTTTGTTCCAATATTTTAACTATGGCTGAAAAATCGACTTGTTGTGCATCGATTTTAGAAATCTGATTAAACTGTTGCTGAATAAGACTAAAAGCTGGAAGTTCCAAATTATTTTGAGTAACGAGATTTAGTGCAATTCCAATATCCTTTTGTAATAAATCTAATGCAAAAGTTTTTTCAAATTTGCGGTTTAAAACACGTTGCATCATGATGTGCTCTGAAACGTTACTTTTGCCACTAGAGTGGTTAATACAGTTCATTGCGGAGTATAAATTTACACCTTGAGATTTAAGGATACTTAATCCCTCTGCCAACGCCCAAAGATGTGTTGCCATTAATGTGTTATTGATGGCTTTTACTGCAAAGGCAGCACCGCTTCCGCCGACATATTCAACTAAATTAGCAAATGCTTGAATGATGGGTTTTGCTCTTTTAAAAGCAGACTCATCGCCTCCAACCATTACCGTAAGTGTTCCTCGTTCAGCTCCAATTGTTTGTCCTGAAACTGGTGCATCTAAATAATCAACTCCACTTAATTTGAGCTGTTGGCTGAGTTTTCTTGCAGTCTCTGGCACACCGCTAGTGCAATCCACCCAAATACAGCCTTGTTTTAGTTGAGAATCCGCAATTAAATTTTCTACATCTTGGCTAGTCGGTAGGCATGAAAAGATAATATCTGCTTGCAGAGCTTGTGCTAGATCTACAGCCTGCGTATCAAAGGTTTGTTCATGTTGCTTTGCTTTAGTGAAAGTACGATTCCAAACATAGACTTGGCTACATACTTGGGTTAAATGGGAAGCCATATGCCATCCCATTGCACCTAAACCGATAAATGAAACACTTTGAATCAAGGAGTTTCTCCAAAATTAGAGATGTGGGACAGAATTAAGCGGTTCTACTGATTTTTCAATAGATTGACTTTGGGATTTTTCTGTTCTGTTGAGTAATAGGTTAAGAACTATTGCTGCAAGTGTCGCAGTTCCAATACCCCCTAGGTCAAATGGCCCAATATGTAGACTTAAATTACCAGCACCCATAATCAGGCTGACTGCTGCAATAATTAAAGTACTATTTTTGGTGAAATCAACTTTGTTATCGATCCAAATTTTTGCTCCTGCTACAGTAATTAAGCCAAAGACAACAATGGACGCACCGCCTAATAGAGCAACAGGGATGGTGCTAATAATTGCTCCAAATTTAGGGGATAGACCGAGTAGAATTGCAAATAGTCCCGCAACCACAAAAATAGTCGTTGAATAGACTTTAGTTACAGCCATTACTCCAATATTTTCAGCATAAGTCGTCATACCTGTACCCCCAACAGAAGCTGATAAACTTGTACAGATACCATCTGCAAAAAAAGCACGACCCATATATGGCGATAAATTACGTTCTGTCATGGCAGAAACTGCTTTAAAATGTCCTAAGTTTTCAGCGACTAAAATAAGCGCAACAGGTGCAATCAATAAAATAGCTTTGGCATTAAAAACAGGTGAGTGAAAAGTTGGTAGGCCAAACCATGCAGCTTGACTGATCGCATTAAAATCGATGGGTTTGCCTAACCCTAAGATATTGGTGAGTAGAAAATAAATAAAATAAGCACTGATGAGCCCGATGAGTAATAGAAGGCGGCGAATCATACCTCTTGTAAAAACGGCAACAGCACTAATGCATAAAATGGTAATTACAGCCATCCACGTATCAAAGCTATTTGTCGAAACGCTTTTAATTGTTACAGGTGCAAGGTTTAAACCAATAATCATGACAATTGCACCAGTGACCACGGGTGGCATGAGTTTTTCAATCCATGCGGTTCCAGTTTTCATGACAATTAAACCGATGCATGCATAAATCAAACCACAAATGATTGTGCCACCAAGGGCCACAGCTAAATTTGGATTTAATCCAACGCCTGCATAGCCTGTGGCTGCAGCAACTGCGCCAATAAAAGCGAAGCTTGATCCAAGATAGCTCGGCATACGCCCACCTGTAATTAAAAAGAACAAGATGGTGCCGATACCAGTAATAAAAATGGTGAGGTTTGGATCAAAGCCCATGAGTAACGGAGCTAAAACAGTCGCTCCGAACATAGCAAAAGCATGTTGTAACCCCAAAACAATACTTTTACCGGGAGGGAGATATTCATCAATTTGTACGGGAGTTTCTAAATTACCTGTGTGCGGTTTAAATTTAGGAAACCAAGATTCTTTTGTTCGCATAACAGATCCTCTTTTTCATTTTTATCTGCATTAGCATGCTATTTGTAATTCGCAATAACTGCGGTTGAAGTACATAAGTGCATTAAACCCACTTTGATGTTTCATTGCTTTGACTGCACAAAATAAGACATCATGACTACCGATACTCATGCTTTGTACAATTTCACAATCAAATGACACCAAGGCCTCATTCAAAATCGGAGAACCAGTGATTAGCTTGCTCCATTCCCCCTGAGCAAAGCGTTCTGGCATTGGCGTTTTCCCGCCAAATATTGTAGATAGCGTACTTTGATGGGCCGCTAAAGTATTGACGCAAAGAACCTCATTTTGTTTAAAAGTATTAAAAACTGATGCTGAGCGGTTGAGACAAACCAATAGTGTCGGTGGTGTATCGGTTACGCTGCATACAGCGGATGCTGTGAAACCTGCTTGTCCCGCAGACCCATCCGTCGTGATGACATTCACTGCTGCTCCAAGATTTGCCATGCCTTGTCTAAAAGTGTGCTGATCTACTTCTAGGTGTGTGGAACATGGATGAGTCTGTTGAACAACAGATGGTGTTAAAACCTTTTTCTCTTCTATTTTTTGCATGATTGCTCTCCAACCCCAATGCATGATCATTACAATGAATCGAGGCTAAAACATCACATCAGTTATGATGCTGAAGGTTTTTGTCAGTGACATCGTTTATCCCACATGGGCAATCGATGCAATTTCAATTAAGGCATCGGGTTTCACCAAGCCGCACTGGATACAAAAGCGAGCAGGTTTGTCACCCGGAAAGTATTCGGCATATACCGTATTCACTGCGGTATAGTCCGCCCAATCTTTAATGAAAATGGAATTGAACGTTACGTCATCCATGGTGCCACCCGCAGTTTCAATCACTTTTTTGATTGTTTCTAAAATATGGCGAGTCTGTCCTGCAGCATCACCAATACAAACCACATTATTATTTTCATCAAAAGCCAATGTGCCTGAGACATACACAATATTGTCCGCTTTGGTTGCAGGAACATAGGGTGCAAGTGGTGCCGATGTTCCTTCAGGGATAACAACTTGTTTAGACATAAAATGCTCCAAATCAAAAAATTTTAGATAAAATTAAATGTATGAATTAGGCAGATTGCTGTAGCAATGTTGATACCGAACTAAAGGTTTCAATGAAACTATTGGTGTCAGATACCCAGCCAAAAAAAGTTTTAATGTTATATAGCGCTGCGTCGTGAGCTTCTTGAGGTCCGGCTTGATAGCAAGCATCTTTAAGTGCAACACCGAAATATTCCAAAAAGAAACCATCACGTAAGGTCGACTCGACACAGACGTTGGTGGCAATACCAACGAAGACTAAATTACGAATGCCACGAGCACGTAAAATGCTGTCGAGCGCCGTGTTAAAGAAACCGCTATAACGTGGCTTTTCAATAATGATGTCTTGTGGAAGTGGTTGTAACTCATCAATTAAAGCAAAGTCCCAACCACCTTTAGATAAAAGTTGGCCTTGTAACTCAGGCTGTTTACGCATGGTTTTTAAAGCATTGGATTTATGAAAATTTGGTGAACCTAAACCACCAGCTTCGACGTAGTTTTTATCCCAACCATTTTGAAAATAGATGACCTGAATCCCTGCACTATGTGCAGCATCGATCGCCTTTTTAATATTTTCGACTACAGGCTTAGTCTTTGAGACATCAAAACCTGCTAAATCTAAATACCCACCTAAAGAGGTGTAAGCATTTTGCATATCAATGACAACAAGCGCAGTTTGTTCTGCTGCTAGTTGAATATGTTCAGGTTCGGCTTTTAATACTTTGCCTGTACCAATCTGTGCCGTGAATTCTGCACATACAATATTAGACATTTCATTCATGCGCTTTTCTCCAAAACAGTTGGTTCGGCTTGCTTTGTCAGTTCGGTAACGACACTTTCACGACATTTCATGAGCGGTTGAATGCGTTGACCAAAATCTTCTACGCCTTGTACAAAGTCATCAAAGGTCAACAAAATTCCCTCTGTCCCTTTAATCTCGGAAATTTGATCAAGCATTTTTGCGACATTTTTAAAAGAGCCAACAATGGTGCCCATATTGATATTGACGGGAGAAACGCTAGAGGCCATGTGGCGAATATTGGTGTCAGTCCCAGACACTTTATCTTTTGCACCTTGGTCTTGTAGCCAACGAATAGCTTCCATGTCTGCACCATCGTTATAGTGTTGCCACTTCTGCATTGCGGCTTCATCTGTTTCCGCAGCAATTACCATAAACAACACATAGGTCTGTACATTGCGTCCAGTTTTGTCGGTTTGAACTTTTAAGCGATCATTAATTTCGGCATAGGCTGTCGGTGTGTTTAAACCTTTTCCGAAAACAAAGTTGTAGTCAGCATATTTTGCTGAAAAAGCTAAACCAGCATCAGACTGTCCTGCACAGATAATTTTCATATCAGCTTGAGGCTGTGGTTTGACCTGACAATCATTCATCTGGAAGAACTCGCCTTTTAGGTCTGACTTCCCAGTTGCCCAAAGTTCACGTAAAACTTCGACATATTCAGATAAGTAATCATAGCGTTTAGCAAAATATTCATCGCCAGGCCACATACCCATTTGGGAATATTCAGGCATTTGCCATCCGGTCACGACGTTTAGTCCAAACCGACCGTTAGAAATCGAATCTATGGTCGATGCCATACGTGCCACAATTGCAGGAGGCATGACTAATGTTGCAGCGGTTGCATAAATTTGGATTTTACTGGTGACAGCAGCGAGACCTGCCATGAGGGTAAATGTTTCAAGGTTATAGTCCCAAAACTCAGTTTTTCCGCCAAAACCACGCAACTTAATCATGGAAAGGGCAAAGTCAAAACCGTAGTGTTCAGCACGCTGTACAATTTGTTTGTTTAATTCAAAGGTAGGTTTATATTGCGGTGCATTTTCTGAAAGCAGCCAGCCATTATTTCCAATTGGACAAAAAACGCCGATCTTCATCTTGATTCCCCATCGTGAGTTTAGGAAGTCGAACTGAAAGCTATAAAAGATATAATTTTCAGAATTAATATGTGTTTTTAATAATGCATACTGTGTGCCAACTTTTATATTTTTATATTTATCAGTATTTTATATTTATTGTTTGGTATAATTTTTATCAAATGATAAAAAATAATGCAATCATGCACCAAGGAGAAACTAACTTGCTTCATTGTGCATCATTTGATCAATTTCACTTTAGGAGTATTTACTACATTCAAGGGTTATAAAGCAGCAGAATAAAAAAGGCGACATTGAAGTCGCCGTGTAGAACTAAGGTATTTCTCTTTTGAGGTTGAAGATGGTGTTGTGGACTTTATTCATTCCACCCGACAAGCCTCTTCAAAATTTAAACGGGGGAGGCGAGTATAAACTTTTTGAGGGTCGCCATAGCCAATGTTAATGATGAGATTAATATGATGATTTGTCCCTGCGAAAAATAGTTCATTAACTTGTTTCGCATCAAAACCAGACATTGGTCCAGTATCTAAACCTAAACTACGACATGCCATAATTAAATATGCAGCTTGCAATGAACTATTACGAAAGGCAGTTTCATGTGCTACGGCTTCAGTTGATGTAAACCATGATTTTGCATCGGCATATGGGAATAGTTCTGGAAGTTTGTCATAAAATTTTGCATCGGTTGCAACCAAAACAGTGACAGGAGCTGTCATCGTCTTTTCTACATTGCCAGACGACAATGCTGGCTTGAGTTTTTGTTTAGCTTCCGGTGTGGTTAAAAATACAAAACGAGCAGGACTACAATTGGCAGAAGTCGGTGCCATTTTGACCAGATCATAAATTTGTTGAATTTGCTCAGGGCTGACGGCTTTGTCTAACCATTTGCTGTGGGTTCTGGCTTCTAAAAAGAGTTGATCTAAAATATTTAATGTTTTTGCATTCATGATAAAACCTTAATGCTATGGAAAAATTGAATGAACGTTTGATTTAGTCGTTGAGATTCGGTCACTGTGGAAGCATGTGCACCAGAAGGCAAAATATTGATTTGAGCATGATCAAGTTGAGTAAACAGATCGTGTGATTTATTTACTGGAACTAAAAAATCATCTTGATTAGCAACGATATGAATAGCGGTGTCTTGCAATGCCTGTACGTGTTCTGCTTGTAATTGAAAATCCATCAACGCTTTGAGTCGGGCAAATACATTTGTCTTAGGTGGAAAGTTTTGGAGTTGAATATCTTCGGTATTTTTAATGTGACTATGATTCTGAGAAATCCATGCTGGAGGATACAAAAACAATGCCTGTGCACGCACATAGGCTTCAGCGCCTGCTGATGCTAACAATGCGATACGGGCATCAAAACATTTTTGCGTATGGGCATCTAACTCATCCCACGCATTAATCAGTGTCAGGCTGAGCATGGTAATTGAGCTGGATTGTAGTTGCTTTGCGAGTTCCATTCCGATGATGCCACCCAAAGCATGCCCGATCATATGGAATTCATGAATTTGAAGATGTTCTAATAAGTGTAGTACTTGATTTGCCATGTCACACATATGGTAGTGTGCAGGTAATAAAGCACTGTCTTGGTGACAGCCTTCTTGGTCATAAGTTACGATGTTGAAATGCGTACTCAACGATTCAAGCTGTGGACTCCAAAAACTAGCATGACCACCTAACCCAGATGACAAAATCAAATAAGGGGCGTCTTTTTGAGATGAACATGGATAAATATAATATTTCATTTTTTACCATTTGATAAAATAATGAAAAATTCAAAAGCAATTTATATGCCTGAATTAATGAATAATGGCAAATTTAGACAATATTTAGAGCAAAAGATTTAAATTGTACAGGTAGGCAAATCAATGTGATGATTAAGCCAATACTATTTAGATTAAGCTGAGTAGGTGTCAGAAATGGATATACACATTAAAAGAATTTATGAAAATGCTGACCCTAGTGATGGAAAGCGAATTTTGGTTGACCGTCTATGGAGTAGGGGGATTAGTAAGGAAAATGCTCATTTAGATTTGTGGTTAAAAGAAGTGGCACCTTCAACAGAACTGCGCAAGTGGTTCCATGCGGCAACGCCAGATCATTGGGAAGAATTTAAGCAGCGTTATTTAAAAGAGCTTGAAACCAACTCCGCAGTCGAAGAGCTACAACACATTGTAGTAGAACATACAGTTACGCTTTTATATTCAGCAAAAGATGTTGAAAATAACCATGCAATTATTTTGAAAGAATATTTATTAAGTAAAAACTCAAAATGAATATATAAATTTTTTTTTGGTAAAAGTCTTTTATTTAAAACTTTAAAAAATGAGTCATATCTCGCATAATATACTTTTTGAGATTTTTTTCATGTCTTTGCCAAATTGCCCAAAATGCCAATCAGAATATACTTACCAAGATGGCGACTTATTGATTTGTCCTGAATGCTCAAATGAGTGGAAAGAAGGAGATGCTTTAGCAACTGAAGAGCAAGAAATTATTAAAGATGCTAATGGAAATATTTTAGCCGATGGCGACAGCGTGACTGTAGTTAAAGACTTAAAAATTAAAGGCTCATCTTCAGTGGTAAAAGTAGGCACGAAAGTAAAAACGATTCGCTTAGTTCTAGATGCAAGTGACGGTCACAATATCGATTGTAAAATCGACGGTATTGGTCAGATGAAATTAAAATCTGAATTTGTAAAAAAAGCTTAAATTGTTAATTTTCATTACATTTCGGCAGAGATATACGTCTATATCTCTGCTTTTTAAATTCCTAACATCATTATAATTTTATTACGAAAAAGTATAAAAAATGGGCTGTTCAAGGAGTGATTGCCCATTTATATTGTCATAAATAACAAATAACTTTCGTCCAGAATAATAACGAAAGTGATACCCACACCAACAAAAAAATGAGGTTTTTATGGCAGGATGGTACGAAATTTCACAATCGAGTGATGGTCAATACCGCTTTATCTTGAAGGCAGGAAATGGTGAACCTATTTTAAATAGTGAGCTATATAAGGCAAAAGCCTCTGCTGCAAATGGTATTGAATCAATTCAAAAAAACAGTGGTGATGACGCGCGATATGAGCGTTTAACTGCAAAGAATGGGAAACCTTATTTCAATTTAAAAGCTGCAAATCATCAAATCATTGGCACAAGTCAATTCTATGCGAGCGAAGCTTCACGAGATAAAGGAATTGAGTCTGTTAAAACCAATGGTTCATCAACGACCATCAAAGACTTAACAGTTCAGGCATAAAAACTAAGCTAAAAAAAAGCAGCTTCTAAAAGCTGCTTTTTTATTTATATATTTATTAACGCGCTAACTTAGCTAAAAGTTCTTCTTTGGTTAAATTGCTCGCTTCAGCATCTCGGCGGCCTTTATATTCAAAAGTGCCTGCATCAAGACCTTTTTCACCAATCACGATACGGTGTGGAATACCCATTAATTCAAGGTCAGAGAATTTAACGCCCGGACGTTCGTTACGATCATCAAGTAATACATCAAAACCTTGTGCCTGAAGCTCTGCATAAAGAGATTCTGCTGCTTCAAGAGTACGGGGTGATTTGTGCGCATTCATTGGAACAATTGCAATTTCAAAAGGTGCAATGGCTTGTGGCCAGATAATGCCTTTGTCATCGTAATTTTGTTCAATTGCAGCTGCAACTACACGTGTTACACCAATACCGTAGCATCCCATGGTTACTGTAAATGGTTTGCCATCTTCACCTAGAACTTTACAGCCTAAAGCTTCTGAGTATTTAGTACCAAGCTGGAAAATATGGCCTACTTCAATACCACGTTTAATTTGTAGTGTACCTTTGCCATCTGGAGATGGATCGCCTTCAACTACATTACGCAAATCGAAAACTTCGGTAATTTGTGCATCACGCTCCCAGTTTACACCTACAGCATGTTTGTCAGCTTCATTTGCACCAGCAACGAAGTCTGAAAGAACAGATGCAGCGCGGTCAACAATCACAGTTAAGCCTTTTTCGACTAAACCTTGTGGACCTGTAAAGCCAGCAGTTAAACCAAATGCTTGAAGTTGTTCTTCAGTTGCAAAAGTAAGAGGGGCAGCCACTAAAGGATGCTTCTCAGCTTTAATCTCATTAAGTTCGTGGTCACCACGTACAAATAGAGCAACGACAGGAACCTGACTTTTTTCGTCAGCCACGCCTTGAACCAATAATGCTTTAACAGATTGCTTAGGATCAGCATTTAAGAATTGGCAGACATCGTCAATCGTTTTCTGATCTGGTGTTTCAACCAATTTTAGTTCTTGAGTAGGGGCTGCACGTTCACCCACTAAAACAGCCTCAGCCATTTCAACGTTTGCTGCATAATCAGATTCAGTTGAAAATGCGATGTCATCTTCACCACTTGAAGCCAAAACGTGAAACTCATGTGAAGCTGAACCACCAATTGAACCTGTATCCGCTTGTACTGGGCGGAAGTCTAAGCCTAAGCGAGTGAAAATACGGCTGTATGTGTCGTACATCACGTCATAAGTTTCTTGTAACGATTCTTGAGTTGCATGGAAAGAATAAGCATCTTTCATGATGAACTCACGTGAACGCATTACACCAAAACGTGGACGAATTTCATCACGGAATTTGGTTTGAATTTGATAGAAATTTACAGGAAGCTGCTTATAACTTTTGAGTTCGTTACGCGCCATATCCGTAATAACTTCTTCATGCGTTGGTCCAAGTACAAATGGGTTCGCATGGCGATCTTTAAAGCGTAATAATTCAGGACCGTATTGTTCGTAGCGACCTGATTCTTCCCAAAGACTTGCAGGTTGAGTCACGGGCATGAATACTTCCATTGCACCTGAACGGTTCATTTCTTCACGAACAATTGCATCTACTTTTTTAAGCACACGTGTTCCCATCGGCAGCCATGTATATAAACCAGATGCCAATTTACGAATCATCCCCGCACGTAACATGAGCTGGTGTGAAATCACTTCAGCATCATTTGGGGTTTCTCTCAACGTTGCAAATAAAAAGCGGCTTGCGCGCATGGAAAAAGTCCTAAAAGTTAAGCGTTATAAAAACGCAGATTATACGATAATCGCTGCATTATGACATGAATCGTCGAGTTTGACGCAGCATAAAGTTTTTCAAGTCATCTAGATAAGTGAAAATGACGGGTACAACCACAAGAGTCAATAGGGTAGAGGTAATCACTCCCCCAATCACAGCGTGAGCCATTGGTGCACTTTGCTCACCGCCTTCGCCAAGACCTAAAGCTAATGGAACCATCCCCATCACCATAGCGCTTGTGGTCATTAAAATTGGGCGTAAACGAGTTTTGCCAGCTTGTAAAATAGCATCATAACGGCTGACACCCTGATCCATCGCTTTCTTAATAAAATCGATAAGCAAAATAGCGTTTTTAGTGACAAGCCCCATAAGCATGATAATGCCAATAATCGAAAACAGGTTCAGTGTGCTTTGGAACAAGAAGAGGGCAAGGAATACGCCAATGAGTGATAATGGTAAAGAGGCCATAATCGCAGCAGGATGGATAAAGCTATTAAATTGAGAACCTAAAACAATATAGATAAATACAATCGATAGGGTAATTGCTGTTAATGCATATCCGGCAGATTCTGCCATATCGGCATTGGCACCTTGAGTATCAAATGTATAGCCCGCAGGTAGCTTAAACGCCTTTTGCATTTTATCGATGTCTTGGCCAATATCGCCACTAGGACGTCCCGAGGTATTTGCCTCAATGAGCACTTCACGCTCAAGATCACGTCGATTAATTTGTGAAGCACCGAGTTTCTCTTCAGTCGTTGCCACTGCGTTAAGTGGAACTAAAATGTTTTGCCCATTGGCATTGGTTTTATTTGAGTTGAGATATAGGTTCTGAACATCTTGCGGCAGCATACGTTTATTTTCGTTTAAACGGACATTAACGTCATAGTTTTCACCATCCCGATCTTCCCATGTTGTCACATTATCACCAGCAATTAATGGACGAATCGCATTGGCAATTTGTGAAACAGATAGGCCTAAATCACTTGCCAGTACACGATTAATATGAACACCCAAAGTTGGTTTTGGTTCTTTCAAAGAGCTTTCTAAATCAACTACACCTTTAATTTTTTCCATTTCAGCGATAAAACGATCTGAAATTTTTTGTAGTTCATTTAAGTCTGTCCCTTTAATAGAAATCATGATTGGCTTTTGCCCACCCGAGACAGAATCTTGTGCTGCGGCAACAGACGTAACTCGAATGCCCGCTACAGTTTGCAAACGATCACGGAATTCATTATTGAGCGTATTAAGATCCTTATTCCGCTGTTGTTTCGGCTTTAAGGTAACGCCCAAACCGGCGCGGTTTTTACCAGAATCAACCCCACTATTGACAACACCATAAGTTGAAACGACATCTGGAAATTGCCTGATAATTTGGTCAACCTGATGGAGTTTTGCTTGGGTATATTCCAAAGAAGCGTCTACAGGAGTTTCAAACTGAATCCGAATTTCACCTTTATCTGGGGTAGGTACAAATTCAGTTCCAATGAGTTTAGAAAGTCCTAATGCAGCAAATAATGAAGCGATTGCAATAATCACCGTGATGAAACGGAAGCGTAGAGCAAGTTTTAATAGCTTTTCATATACATGACTAAGCCGATCTAGCAAATTAGAAATATGGTCAAAAAACCGTTGTAGCCAATTATCTTTTTTCTTGACCGGATCTTTCCAGTGAGCAGAAAGCATTGGATCGAGTGTAAAGCTAATAAACATTGAAATTAGAACAGCGGTACTCACTGTTACACCAAACTGATAAAAGAAACGTCCAATCAGTCCGCCCATAAAGGCAACAGGTAAAAAGACGGCCACAATAGTAAGGGTAGTTGCGAGTACAGCCAAACCAATTTCTTTTGTCCCTTCAAGGGCAGCGGTGACATGATCTTTGCCAAGTTCTGTATGTCTTACAATATTTTCCCGAACGACAATCGCATCATCAATTAATAGACCAATACTGAGTGATAGGGCTAACAGCGTCATCATGTTAATGCTAAACCCAAAAGCCCAGATAAAAGTTAGGGTTCCAAGAAGGGTAATGGGTAAGGTTAAACCTGTAATGACGGTAGAGCGGAAAGAGCCTAAAAATAATAAAACAATTAAAACTGCTAAGGCGGCACCTTCAATAATAGTGCGGGCAACGTCTTTAATTGAAGCGCGAATGCCTTTAGAGCTATCAGCTACGACTTTATAATTTAAACCCGCAGGCATCTGAGCTTTTAACTTCTCTAAAGTTTGATAAGTTTTGTCTACGACTTGAATTACATTGGCATCGGAACTTTTTAAAATATCAATAGAGACAGCCGTTTTACCATTATAAAAAGCGCTTGATTGTAGTTCTGCTTGAGTGTCTTCAACAGTTGCGACTTGCTTTAAAAAAATCGGTGAACCATTTTTATTGGCAATCACCAAATCGCCAAATGCAAGGGGATGAATAACCTTTGATTGAATCTGTACAACCAGTTCAGAGTTCTTTTGTTGTAAGGTTCCAGCAGGAACTTCAATGTTTTCATTTTTTAACGTATTAATGACCTGATCGATGCCAATACCGTAACTTTGTAATTGCTCAGGAAGAATTTTTATTCGTATTTGTCGTTTGGCATCCCCCAATAAATTCACATTACCGACACCAGACACGGTTTTGAGTTGAGGCACGATCCGTTTATCGACATATGAACTTAATTGAGCCAAATTCATGCTAGTAGATTCAAATACGACTGACATAATTGGGCTAGAGGAAGGGTCGTAGCGCTGTACAATTGGTGTATCAATTTCATCACGGAACTGTGCTGTGACGGGAGCAATTTTGTCTCGAACATCTTGTGCTGCAATGGCTGAAGATGTATCAAGATTAAACTCTGCAACGACCATTGAAAAACCTTCACTTGAACGTGAAGTAATTTGCTTAATGCCTGAAATCGTATTGATTTGATCTTCGAGTTTTTTAGTAATATCTGATTCGACAGCTTCAGGCGAAGCACCAGCATATTCTGTAGTGACTACTACGAATGGGAAATCTATATTTGGAAACTCTTCAACGGTCATCCGTTTCCAAGAAGCTAACCCGAGTACCATTAAGCTGATCATCATCATAATAGTAAAAACGGGGTATTTCACACTGATTCGAGTAAACCACATACGCTATTTGCTACCTTATTTATTTTTGTCGTTTGTAACCGTCACTTTTTTATTAATGTCGGAATCTTCAAATTGAATACGGCTCACCAGATCTGTGCTTTGCAAGCCACCAACCAAAGCAATATTGTCGTTATAGCGTTGTTCAATCACTCGAATTTTAACTTTTTGAATAGTGTGATTACGTACCACCCATACAAAAGGATCATGTTGCATATTTTGAATGCTGTCTAAAGGAATCGTTTGGCCTTGATTGGTATCACTACGAAGAATATTTCCATTAATGAAAGCCCCTATGCTTAACGAATCAATTTTTTCTTTAGGAACTGCAAAAAATTCGATTTGTCGGCTGTCTTGATCTGCAACAGGTGAAATACGAGTAAGCGTTGCGTTTAATTGTTTAGAATTTCCCTGAATCTGATATTGAATACTGTTACCTACTTTAAGAGCAGACTGTTGCTCAATTGGTAACTTGGCCTGTATTTCAAGTTGGTCTGGATTTACGATTTCAAATAGCGTTTGACCAACTGATACAGTCTGACCAGGTTCTACTTGTCGTTTAGTAATCACACCTGAAATTGGACTGGTAATAATTCCGTCTTGATCAGCCTTTCGAGCAATATCAACATTCGCTTGTTGAGCTTTTACACTTTCAAGTTGGCCTTTGTAGTCAACCTGACTCTGTTCAAACTCAACACGAGCAATAAACCCTTGATTAAACAGTCTTTGCTTTCGGTTCATTAAATTGCGTGCAAGTTCAGCTTGTGATTGAGCTGATGCAAGGTTGGCGCGCGCTTGTGCTAATCGTGCAACATTGTCCTGATTATTCAATCTCACTAAAACTTGGCCTTTTTGTACCTGTTGGCCAACATTTGTAGTTACAGTGGTCGCCGTGGCGCTCACTTGAGCCTGAATTGAACTTTGCTGAACCGCACGAATCGTTCCTGTAAAAGCAGTTTGAGAGTCAAGTGCTCCCTCTTTAACTGCAATCAGGTCTTGAGGAATGAGTTCAATTTTTGCTGGAGCTGATGCCGTTGTTTTAGTTGTTTCTTGCTGATTACATGCAGCTAAAATCAAACATAAACTAATAATACTCAGTTTAAAAATAGTGGAAGGGGTGAGATGCATTTTGTGCATACAGCATCATCCTATAATTCAAATTTTATTTTGCCCCTATTCTTGATAAACCTTTACAGTTATTCAAGCTTTTTTAAACGTTCGATAATATTTTCATACTCGCTATTGGTACGGTTGTAGGTCTTGGAAAGTGTTTCAAGTGTTTGTTTGACCCTGTAAATATTATTTAGATTGTTTTCAATCAACGTCTTATGATGCTCAGGAATAACTTCTCTCTTTCTGAAATATTCCATTTCTTGACGTTTAAATAAAATTTTGTCTTGTTGTAACTGGTCGAGTTGTTCCTGTTGATAGTTAATTTGCTTCTTTATAGCAAGTAATGCTTGATCTCTTTTAATCGTGGCTGTTTTACTATTGCTATAGGCTTTTTTTAATTTGATATCTAGTTCTCTATGCCGTGCTGATAATGCCCGTTGACTTGATTGATTTAAATCAGCCTGCGCATTATAAGAATGGTTTCTTTTAATCACTTGCATATTTTGATCTAGAACTTCATAACCATAACGAATATGAGCAGGTGTGACTGATGTACTGATATTGGCCGTACCGTGTTGATCATAATAACGATACCAGACCACTTTAGAAGTATCGGCTATAGCAAGGGTAGAGGCCCAGAAAAAGAGTGAACCGAAGGAAATAATGCCTATAGATACAGACAAGCAGTTCCTATAAAAGGCATATTTCATCCAATCATTCATTGAAAATCCCCAGAAAAGAAAGCTAAATCGCTTATTTTTAAATAATTAATCTTTATTATATTAGTTATTATTTAGCTGAATAAAAATATAGTCATTATAAAAAAAATGATAATTTCAATTAAAGTGTGATGAGGTTAAAAGTTATTGTTTGTAAATGAGAAAGTAGACAAAAATGCCTCATTGAAAATAGACCGTGAGATATGTTAAAAATGCTTATAAATGCGTAAAAACAAATTTAAGTTAAATTGCATTTATATTTTATATTTATTGGGGATGGAAGATTAAATGGAAGATGCATTCCAAAATCTGAAAGTAATGGTAATTGATGACTCAAAAACCATTCGCCGTACAGCCGAAACTTTATTACAGCGAGAAGGCTGTGAAGTGATTACTGCGGTGGATGGATTTGAAGCTTTGTCCAAAATTGCAGAAGCAAATCCAGATATTGTTTTTGTCGATATCATGATGCCTCGTTTAGATGGTTATCAAACTTGCGCTTTGATTAAAAACTCTCAAAATTATCAGAACATTCCCGTTATCATGCTCTCTAGTAAAGATGGTTTATTTGATCAGGCAAAAGGGCGTGTGGTAGGTTCAGATGAATACTTGACGAAACCTTTTAGCAAAGATGAATTGTTAAACGCGATTCGTAATCACGTAAGTTCATAATTAAGTAATTTAAGGGCAAAGAAATGACACGTATTCTCATTGTTGATGATTCACCAACAGAAACTTTTCGTTTTAAAGAAATTCTAACCAAGCATGGTTATGACGTACTTGAAGCATCTAATGGTGCAGATGGTGTAACTTTGGCAAAAGCAGAACAGCCTGACTTAGTGTTAATGGATGTTGTAATGCCAGGTGTAAATGGTTTTCAGGCAACACGCCAGATTACCCGTGATGAAGACACTAAGCATATTCCTGTGGTAATCGTGAGTACTAAAGATCAGGCAACTGACCGAGTATGGGGCAAGCGTCAAGGTGCAATCGACTATCTGATTAAACCTATCGAAGAAAAGCAATTGATTGATGTAATTAAACAATTTCTAAAGTAACTCATCCATCCATAAAAACATAAATAACGGGGTTATATGCCCGTTTTATAGGATCGAGTATGGCAGCGAATGGATTTATCGAGTTACTTCGTTTGTCTAAACGGGGTAATAAGAATTACGCTTCAGTTCAAAATGAAGCACAGCGATGGTCAGGGATTGCTTTTGAAATGAGAGGGCAATACTTCGTCGCACCACTTGGGGAAGTGTCAGAAGTTATCTATCCACCGAAATATACGCCAGTTCCAAATGCTCAAAGTTGGGTGAAGGGTTTGGCGAACATTCGGGGGCGGTTGCTTTCGGTTTCTGATTTGGCTCATTTTATTTCAGGGCAACGAAGTACATTTTCGTCTGCCCAAAAAGTGTTATGTATTAGCCATCACGACCAGTATGTGGGGTTGGTTGTGGATCAGGTCTTGGGGATTCAGCACTTTAATAAAAAAAGTTTTTTTTCTCAAAGCTTAGACTTAGAGGAAAATCTAAAAGATTATTGCCAAGGTTATTTTCACCAACATAACCAGCATTGGCATGTCTTTTTATTTAGTCGTTTATTGCAAAACCCACATTACATGAATGCATCGACAAAATTTATAAACTAATTTTTACGCTGTGAAAAACAGAGTATTTTCTGGGGAGAAGCTATGGGCTTTAAGCTTAAAAAGAAAGGCGGCAATCGTGTTGCGTCCGAAAAATCGGGTCTCAATTTTATTGCAAAAATCCAGTCGGAAATTGATCAATACGCCAGTTTATTTGGGGAAAGTAAAAAGTCCAAGCCTATCCTTTATGTAGCGTTGTTATGTTTAGTATTTGCTTTAACTTCGCTCGTTTATTTATTTTATAGCGTACCTCGACATAACCAATTAACACGTAGTTTGGGTGAGTTGCGTTTATTGTCACAAACTATTTCTAGACAGGCTACAGAAGCAACGGCTTCTGGATCACCTAAAGCCATGAAAGACTTGGCTGAATCAAATAAACTTTTTGCAGAAAATATGAAAGATGTTGAAAATATTTATGGTACATCTTCAAAAGAATACAAAAAGGTTGCGGTCCTGTGGAAAGCTTTGTCTTATGACATTAACTTGATCTCGTCACATCAGGACGTAATTAATCAGTTATACAACATGAATATCTCGATTAGTGACTCTATTCCTGAGATTCAGGCTGAATATAACTTGATGGTCGATAAGATGGTTCGCGAAAAAGTAGCGAGCAATCAGGTGATTATTGCTAAAAACCAGGTATTTATTGCAGAACGTATTTTACGCTCTATTAACTCCGTTTTGGTTGGTACAGAAAACTCTCAGACCTCAGCACATGATTTTGGTGTGGATATTGAGACCTTTGGTGTGTATTTAAATGCACAGCTAAATGGAAATGCTGAATTGGGTGTTGCTAGAGTTGAGTCCCCAGAAGTGCGTGAGTCTTTGGAAGGTATTAAATCTGAGTATGATCAAGTTTTAAAATCTGCAGCGGCATCAGTTCTTAAACATACAGATCAGATTGTAAACGTACGTCAGTCATCAGGTGAGATCTTCTCAGAATCTGATGAGATGTTATCTGCATTGGGTAATCTTTCTGAGCAAACACACTATGGTTGGAAAGCCTTTACTTTAGTTGCACTTCTTACATTGTCACTTCTTGGCTTAATTAGCTCGGTCTTAAAGCTTTTATCACTTCGTAGTAAAGCAGATAAACAACGTGTAGCTACCTTGCAAGAAGAATATGACCGTAACCAAAACGCGATTTTACGTTTACTAGATGAAATCGCCGACTTGGCAGATGGTGACTTGCGTTCATATGCAACGGTATCTGAGGACTTTACTGGAGCGATTGCCGACTCGATTAACTTTGCGATTGACCAATTACGTGATCTTGTATCCCGAATTCATGAAACTTCTCAGGAAGTTGCCCGCTATACGCAGGATACACAAAATATTACTAACCAGTTGGCAGAAGCATCAGAGCATCAGGCACAAGAAATTGCCGGCGCATCAACCGCAATGAATGAAATGGCGCAATCAATTGACCAAGTATCTTCAAATGCATCTGAATCTACCGAAGTAGCAGAACGTTCGGTACAAATTGCTTCTAATGGAGCACAAGTAGTAAACCGTTCAATTGAAGGTATGGACACGATTCGTGAACAGATTCAGGAAACCTCTAAACGTATTAAACGTTTGGGTGAGTCTTCACAAGAAATTGGTAACATCGTATCGTTAATTAATGACATTGCAGACCAAACAAACATTCTTGCATTAAATGCAGCAATTCAAGCATCTATGGCAGGTGAAGCAGGGCGTGGTTTTGCCGTGGTTGCAGACGAAGTACAGCGTCTTGCAGAACGTTCTGCATCGGCAACTAAACAGATCGAAACTCTGGTTAAAACAATTCAGACCGATACGAATGAAGCTGTTATTTCAATGGAACAAACAACCACTGAGGTTGTGCGCGGAGCGAACTTGGCAAAAGATGCAGGTATTGCCTTGGACGAGATTCAAAAAGTATCTGGTGACTTGGCAAACTTGATGGCCAACATTTCTGATGCAGCAAAACTTCAGTCTGCATCTGCGAGTCACATTGCGACAACCATGACCGTCGTACAAGAAATTACTTCGCAAACGACAACTGCGACATTCGATACAGCGCGTTCTGTTTCTGAATTAGCAAATATGGCAGAGTCATTACGTGAATCGGTAACGGACTTTAAATTACCTGATTAAATTGGGGACGAGGATAGCTGTTTCTATACTAGCTATTCTTCTAAAAAGTATTAACAACACCAGATAAGTATTGGGGACACAGCTATTTATCTGGTGTTGACTCTGTCGTTTTTCTCCATTTAGGGGACAAGCAAAAGAAGCCTTTGCTATGAAAGAAATATTAAAAACTTTAACTGAAGCAATGATGCTACCGGAAGATAGCTATTCTCAACAAGATGCTGAATTTCTTGATATCTTCGTTGAAGAAATTGAAGAAATTTTTGTTGAATTGCAATCTTTGATTCATGAATGGATGCAATCTAAAAATGTTGCTACGCTGACTGAGATCCGTCGCCATTTTCATACCTTGAAAGGTTCAGGGCGAATGATTGCAGCGAAATCCTCTGCTGAGCTTGCTTGGACTGTAGAAGATACGCTTAATCGTGTAATCAATGAGAGTCTCACATTAACTCCTAACATCCAACAATATGTTCAGTTGGTATTTAAGTTCTATTTCTTTAAATTAGTAGATGACTTTAAATCTAAAAAGGAACATGCAGTAGATTTTAGACCTCTTATTTTATTGGGACAACAATTACAACAACAGCAAAGTCTAGAGCCTGCTTTAGAAGAACTTTTATTATTATCGGATACTCTCACTGCGGAAACTAAGACTGGTTTAGAGGTGGATGATTTAGAACAGGAATCAGATGATTTAACTCTAGAAACCGCCATAGAAAGTGAACATAACCTTGCTGAAACCTTAGTTTTATTTATGGAAGAGGCGGAGGAACACTTAGCGACCATCGATCAATTCTTAGAACAAGAAATACATCAGCACGAGAGTTACAATGCGCTAATCCGTGCATTACATACGTTGCGCGGCAGCTCGGCAATGGCTCGGGTAGAAGCAATTTTTGATGCCAGTACCAAGGTTGAGCATTTATTTAAAATCCTATTACAAGAAGAGCTATCTTCTCATTCAGAAGAAATTTTACTACTCCGTGATTACCATCAGTTTATTCGAAATTGTTTAGATCTATTGGCTGAGCATTGCTCTAATGAGCAATTAGACTCTAACCTGAAACAGTTCAATCAGGTTTGGGATGCTTATATGGAGCAGCATGGGGAGCATGCGAGCCCGCTCACGCCTCCGCATGGTCTAGTATCTCAGCTTTTACAGCTAGATGTTTCAGAATTACTTGATGCAGAGTTAGATTTTGAAAAGGGAATTCGTTCTGAGTTTCCTCATTATCTTGAACGTTTAAGTGAACAAGCTGATTTGTTATTGCAACATACTCAGTCGCAGGCCATGGTTGGTTTATATGAATATACGAACCAGCTGAAAGATAGCTATGACGTATTGCTTGATCGACCTGATTTATTACACTCAGATTATGTTTTTGAAATTTATCAGAAAGCACATCAACAATTAATTCAGTTATTTGATGCATTAGCTGCGGGTCAAAGAGTTAGTATTATTGAGCAACACCAAAATATTTTGGAAGAGCTAAAACTATATACCCAATATATTCCAAGTCTTAATTCTGAACCATTAGAAAGTCATCAGGAAGTTGTTGAGTTGCTATTTAGTGCTGATGTAGAACAAACAGCAAATGAATCTTCAGCATCTATCGAAAGTGTATTAACTGATCATGTAGTGATGAGTCAGAGTGTGCATTTAGATCGCCAGTTCATGTCTACTGAGCATGTAAACCGTTATTTTGATCCAGAACTGTTAGATATTTTTCTTGAAGAAGCCGATGAGTTGCTTGAAGGAATGGATACAGATCTTAATATTTGGGTTAATGATCAAGAGAACTTTGCTGCTCTTAATAATCTGATGCGCTATTTGCATACCTTAAAAGGTGGGGCAAATATGATTCAGGCAAATTATATTGGTTTAATTGCACATGAATTAGAAAGTATTTATGAGCGCTTAATTCAAAGACAGTTAATTACTTCATCTGCTCTCATTGATTTTATCCGTTTGGTTCAAGATGATTTAGCTGATCGCCTACAAATAGTACGTGAACAGCACCTAGATTATTCTGCTTCTCATACTATTCAAGCACTTAAGAATGCAGGTAAGGTATATAATTCCCTCGGGTCTGCTGCTAAAGAGATGCAAGCAGAGTCTGAAACAGATGTTGTACCAGAATTAAGTTTTGAAGTATTACAACAAGAAGCTATACACAATACTGCGTTAAATCTCGATGAGTTAACTTCTAATTTTGAGCAGATTGTTGAGTCTAATAATAGACTTGTTGAACACACAGAATTACAAGCTTTTGATGCAGAAGGCTATACAGACAGTATCCAAGATCAGGATATTGACTCTGTTGTCGAGCAGACATTTATGGAGGAAGCGGCCGAGCTGTTAGAGATGGCCGATCACCTATTAAAGCAGTGGTTTGAGCAGCGTACCAATCGTAGTATCTTGCTTCAGCTACAAAGGGCAGTGCACAGCTTGAAAGGTGGTTCCCGTATGGTGGGACTTGAAACCGTACAAGCGATTGCCTATCAACTTGAAAATGCTTTTGAAAAATTTGCGCTTTATCATTTTAGCTCAAATATTTATGACAACTTGCTAGAGAGTGCGATTGTTTGGTTAAAAGAGGCAATTTTCAAGCAAAATTATCAACATTTCGATGGTTTACAACAAAGTTTAGAAAATATTCAGTTTATTGAAACTGCAATACAAATTCCAAGTAAGTTGACCAGAACTGATCTATTTAGCACTGAACCTGTAATGAGCTTTGTGCAAGGTGATGGGGCAGAACCACCGCCAATGATGGGGGCATGGGAACAAACGCGGCATCTTGAACAAAATAATGAGATGATCCGGGTTTCGGCAGATTTAATTGAGAAAATGATTGATTTGTCTGGTGAAAATTCGATTAACCGTTCACGAATTGAAATGGATCTCAGTCAATTTGGTCATACGTTAGTGGAAATGGAATTAGCCATTCAACGACTAGCAGACCAGTTACGTCGAATGGAAGGCGAATTAGAAAGTCAGATTATTGCAAAACACGGTATTGAGCACTCTCGTTATACCGAATTTGATCCTCTGGAGATGGACCAATATTCTTCATTGAATCAATTATCGAAATCACTTGCCGAATCTGCATCGGATTTAGTGGATTTTAAAAATACATTATCTGAAAAAATCAGAGACACTGAAAGTTTGCTGGTACAGCAGTCACGTATTCAGGCCGAAATTCAAGAAGGCCTAATGCGAACACGATTAGTACCATTTTCTCGATTGCTACCTCGTTTACAAAGAATTGTGAGGCAGACTTCTACTGCATTGGATCGACCAGCAGAGCTTTTTGTTAATAATACCGAAGGTGAATTAGACCGGACAATGCTAGAGCGTTTGGTTACGCCACTTGAGCACATGCTTCGAAATGCAATTGACCATGGTTTAGAAGATCGTGTGCAGCGTGAACAAGCGCGAAAACCAGAAACTGGACGTATTGAACTGAATATTCATCGTCAAGGTACGGATGTTGTTGTTACATTTAAGGATGATGGCCGAGGTATTGATATCGAGAAGGTCCGTCAAAAGGCCCTATTGTCTGGTTTGATTAATCCTGAACAAGTATTAGAACATCAAGATATTTTACAGTTGATTTTCCATCCAGGGTTAAGTACGGCCGATCAAGTCACTCAGATTTCAGGTCGTGGTGTAGGACTAGATGTTGTACAAAGTGATATTAAAGCTTTGGGCGGACATGTGAGTGTGGACTCTGTGTATGGGCAAGGAACAATCTTTACCATACGTGTTCCAACCACAGTAGCTGTTAGTGATGCCTTAATGGTTAAAGTTGCTGATCAACAATTTGCAATTCCATTGGCTCAAATTGATCGAATTGTTCGAGTTTCACCAACATCATTAGAACAGTATTTTGGAAGCGCACAAGAATTCTTTGAATTTGAAAATAAACGCTATCCATTACGCTATTTATCTGAGTTTGTTGGTAATCAACCAATTCCACGTTTAAGCGGGATGATGTATTCACTACCAGTATTAATGATTAAGACCAATAATGGACAAACAATTGCATTATTGGTTGATCAGCTTATTGGTTCACGTGCGCAGATTGTGGTCAAGCCAATCGGGCAGCAGTTCTCTAGTATTGGCGCGATTGCAGGCGCAACTATTTTAGGTGATGGTCAAGTTTGTCTAATTTTAGATGGACAAAATATTGCTCGCCAAATTCAGTCTACTCGCCGACATAAGCAGCTTAATGAAGCTATCTATAGACAACGTGAGTCTGATGAACGCCGTCTCATTATGATTGTAGATGACTCTGTCACAGTCCGTAAGGTAACGACTCGTTTACTCGAACGTCAGGGCTATGACGTAGTCACTGCTAAAGATGGTATTGATGCAATTGAGCAGTTGGAAAATATTAAACCAGATCTGATGCTGCTTGATATCGAAATGCCGCGAATGGATGGCTTTGAGGTACTTAACCTCGTACGACATCATGATCTACATCAAGATATGCCAGTCATTATGATCACATCCAGAACTGGCGAAAAACACCGTGAACGAGCATTTACTTTAGGGGTTAACCAATACATGGGTAAACCTTTCCAAGAAGAAGACTTACTTCACAATATTGATGCTTTTTTCACGACACGTGAAGAGGAACTTGCCTAATGAAGAGTCATATCAGTACATCTTTAATTAATGAAATGGATCAGCAAGAACTTCAACATTTAATTACTGTTTCAACTGGTTTTATTGATGCATATATTATTGAATGCGATCAGCAAGTGCCGATGCTATTGCCACAAAACATAGTGTTATCAGCTATGGATGTTAAAAATGGTATCAAGCATATTGAATGGCATGACGTAAAACTTCCAGTCTATACAGTGCATAATGAAATTGATTCGCGAGCGGTGGCATTAGTTATTGAAAGTGAAGATATCAGCCAACGTTTTGCACTCATATGTAAATCGATGCCAGTTTCAGTTCGTCTGCGTATTTCTGAAGTCGTAGATGAAAACGAAGATATACAGGACTCTTTACAGCACCCAACTGTATTTAAATATGTGCGTATGGAGAATCAACGCTACCATGTTCCTAATTTGCAATATATTCAAAATTCACTTCATTTATAAAAAAAAGGAACTCAATTTGAGTTCCTTTTTAATTTTTATTTAGCTAATAAATTTTCTAAAATTTGCTCATAAATATCAGTCAATGGATCGAGGTCATGTACGTCAACATGTTCATTAATTTGATGAATTGTTGCGTTAAGAACCCCTAACTCCAATACTTGTGCGCCTGTTGGAGCAATAAAACGTCCGTCAGAAGTACCACCACTTGTTGAAAGCTCAGTTTCAGTGCCAGTTACATTTAAAATCGCAGTTTGAGCTGCATTAACGAGTTCACCAACTGGCGTCAGGAAAGGTAAACCAGAGAGATTCCAAACGATTTCATACTGTAAACCGTGTTTATCTAAAATTTCATGAACACGTTGTTTAAGCTGTTCAGCAGTCACTTCTGTTGAATAACGGAAGTTAAAAGTAACTTCTAAAGTACCTGGAATTACGTTGGTTGCGCCAGTTCCAGCATGAATATTTGAAATCTGAAATGATGTTGCTGGGAAATATTCATTTCCATTATCCCAAACGCTTTGGCATAGTTCTGTTAAAGCAGGTGATGCTTCGTGAATTGGGTTTAGTGCTAAATGTGGATAAGCCACATGGCCTTGTTTACCTTGGACTTTTAATACTGCATTGAGGGAACCACGACGCCCATTTTTAACAATATCACCTAATTTATGAGTACTTGAGGGTTCGCCGACCAAACACCATTTAATTTTTTCATTACGTTCTTCAAGAGTCTCAATAACCTTAACCGTACCGTTAACCGCAGGACCTTCTTCATCAGAAGTAATTAGAAATGCGATAGAGCCTTTATGGTCTGGATGTTTTGCTACAAAACGCTCAGATGCGACAACCATAGCAGCCAAAGCTGTCTTCATATCTGCCGAACCGCGACCATATAATTTTCCATCGCGGATTTCAGGTGCAAATGGGTCTGAATTCCATGCTTCTAATTTACCTGTCGGGACTACGTCAGTATGACCTGCAAAACAAAATACAGGTTCTTCAGTTCCACGACGTGCCCAGAGATTATCTACCTCACCAAAACGCATTGGTTCAATATGAAAACCAACTTGGCTTAAACGGTCTGCCATGATGGTCTGGCAAGTATGATCAATTGGAGTAACAGAAGGTTGTTGTAAAAGTTCTAGGCTAAGCGAGAGAGTATCTGAATGGTTCATACCGGAAATTGCGTGCTGATCAGGTGAAATATAGTCCGATATAATAGGCGAATCTCTACGTGATGGGTACGTAAAAATAAAAAAACCTTATCGGAATGATAAGGTTTTTTAGTGATAACTCTAACTTACATTTTATCTTGTGTTTTTTCAGCAGTATTCGTTACAGCATCACCTGCTTTAGAAACATCTTTACCAAAACCCTTAAACGTATTACAGCCTGTTAAAACAACAGCAATCATTACAGAAGCAGCTAAAACTTTTTTCATCATTTTCTCCGTTTAAATTTAATAATGAAGTAAATTTAGATTAAAAAACAAACGGAAAAAGAAACATGACTGTTTAATAGTAAAAACGTTATAAAATGTGTCTAGAATCTTAAATTTATTGTTAATTATCTAAATTTCTGCATGTTGGACTTCAATTTTAAGTGTGAAGAATGTCTAAACATATAAAACAGAACTTCCTGACCATTTTTACAATATAAGCCGTCTGTCCACCAATGTGCTGGGGCGGAACTAGGCTGTTTATTTGGACACAGCCATTCGTGCCTTTCTAATCGATAAAAAGAAGAATGAGGAATTGTGGTGCCCCAATAGCCCAAACGACGCTTTAAATTGATCCAGTCAGGTAGAGGCTGCTGTAAATTTAACTCTAAAGGTAGATAAAGTTGTCCCTTTAAAACTGCAAAGCGTTGATGAATTTCAAAGTTTAATGCTTCAAGAAATTGAAATTGTTTGTTGGTAAAGTGGTAAAGCTTTTTGCTTAAAGTATCCTGACGGTTCAGGCCAATCCATTGTTCTAAATGTAAATCTGCCTCACCGAGATAATATTTTAAGGCGACCTCCCAATGTTCAATTTTTTGAGTGTCTTTATTTAAAATTAAAAAATCCAGCTCGCCTAATGTTTTTGCCCCCTCAATTTTTTGAATACTATGTCCCAATAATTGATAGGGATGGTACTGATCCTCTTGTAACCAAAACCAGAGTAGATGCTCAAAGCGTAAACCTAAACGTGTACTTTTAAGCTGAGATAAAAACTGAATTAAAGGCTCTGGGGACTGATCGAGCTCTTTTAAACGTGGCAAATAATTTTGAAAATGACTTTCCCATACTTCGGGTGGATGTAGCTTAAAATGATGTTGTATGTATAGACTTTTTGGTAGTTGGGTAAGTAAATTTGGACTAGCAATACAAAATGCCAGCTGTCGGACTATTGGATGTTGAAATTGAAGCCATGGCTCGAAATAGGACGTTTTAACTGAGGCAATATTCATACATTTAATACTCGAAGTAATTCATCCTAATTTCATAACGGATCAACAAAAAACATTAGAAAAACACTTTATACTAACGCCAACAGCAGGTTAAGGTTTATATATGCGAACATTGTTCTGGCGCTCTTTAGTCGTGATTTTTATCACGCTAGGCATTATTGGAGCAATTTTACCAGGTATGCCGACAACAGTGTTTTTGATTCTGGCTGCTTGGGCTGCTTCAAAAGGCTGGCCACAAATGGATGATTGGTTGTTAAACCACCCTAAATATGGACCAACATTACGTGATTGGCGAGCCAATGGCACAGTACCTCGTAAAGCGAAGTGGATTGCAAGCATAATGATGGCAATTAGCGGAATTATAATGCTATTTACTTCAGCGCCACTTTTGGTCAAGGCTTTTACTGATATTACTATGTTCATCGTTGCAGTTTGGTTATGGCTACGCCCTGAGCCAAAATAAAAGATTAATAATCTTTTATTTTGATGTAAGACAAGCAGTAAAACTGCGCGTAGATAGAAGAAGATTGATAATCTTTTATTTTCAGTGCAAGAGAAGCCCTTACAATAATTTTTTAGTTAAACTCAAAATATTTGAGTTGATATAAGAGAATAAGTTCAATGTCTCAATTTAAGTTCGAAGATGCTGATGTTCTCATCGATTTAGCAAACCAAACATTAACTTTGCCTAAACATAATAAGTTTTATGTCATTTCTACAGGAAAGAATGGAATTGGTGAGCAGGAAAACACGGGTAGAACACCACGTGGATGGCATAGAGTGGCGAAGAAAATTGGTGCAGAGGCTCCCCAAAATGCAGTTTTTATCGCGCGTAAGCCAACAGGGGAGGTTTATAGCACTGAGTTAGCTGCCCAATATCCTGAGCGAGACTGGATACTTTCTCGTATTCTCTGGTTAGATGGGTTAGAAGAAGGTTTTAATAAAGGGGAAGGCCACGACACTATGCAACGTTATATCTACATTCATGGAACTCCAGACACGCAACCAATGGGGGTGCCAATGTCACATGGGTGTGTTCGAATGCGTAATGAAGAAATCATTGAGCTATTTGATTTAGTTGCCGAAGATGCATTAGTTTATTTGTCTGAACAATCTTTAACCTGAGTACGAGTTTTATCTATTCTTGATTAGCGGTGTAAATGCAGAAAATATTGAAATAAGTGTTTAAATAAAATACAAAAAATTGTTTTTTACTTAATAATGACTTATTTTTAATCATTCATTCGCATTTTTTTAAAAAGAAGTCGAAAAGCGTTTGACACCTGTTAAAGATTCTCTATAATGCACCTCACAAACGATGAAGACGTTAAAGGGCGCTTAGCTCAGTTGGTAGAGCGTCTGCCTTACAAGCAGAATGTCGGCGG